>NZ_JBEZNF010000013.1:0-229732 GCF_040653095.1 Streptomyces sp. NPDC048057 | reverse complement strand
GCGCCGCCGACCACCCCCCCCGCCTCGTCTGCGCGGGGGGGGGGGGGGGGCCCCCCGCGGGGGGGGGGGGCGCGCCCCCCCCCCCCCGCCCGCTTTCACGTCCGCTCAGCTGCCGGACGGCACCGGCTCCGGTGCCACCGACTCCGGCTTCGACTCCGGCTCTGCCGACGAGGCCGTCGCCGCGGGTCCGGCGCTGCCCTGGGCCTCCGCCTCCGTCGACTCGCCCAGCGAACTCGTCGGCGGCGAGGGCGCCGGGGACGAGGGCGGCGTGGTCGGCGGCGTGGAACTCGGCGGCGTCGAAGGCGGCGTGGACGACTTGGTCGGCTTCGGCCCCTGGCTCGATGACGCCGGCGGGGTCTTCGACGGAGTCGTCGAAGGCCGCTGGGGCGTCGTCCTCGACGGCGACGCCGACTCCTCGGGCGACTTCGACCCGGACGGTGACGCGGAACTCGACGGGGTGGGCCGGGTCGCCGGGTCGCCGGTGTGCTCCCCGCCCGGCGTGGACTCGACCCCGCTCCCGTCGTCGAGCCCTTCCTGCTCGTCCTGCCCGTTCTGACCGTCCTCCTCGCTCGCGGAGGTGTCGGTGCCCACCCGGGTGCCCGGCAGGTCCTTCTTGTCGGACGCGGTGCCCAGGCTCGCGACCGTGCCGAGCACGGCGACCAGCAGCGCGCCGGCACCCGCCGCGGCCAGGTTGCGGCGGGTGTTGCCGAAGCCCACGCGCCGGCGCCGCTGCTTGGCGTCGTCCGCGAACACCGGCGTACGGGCCGTGGACCCGGCGATCAGGGTGTCCGGCGCGCCCGACGGATCCGCCCCGGCGGCACCCGGCGGCCCGTGCAGGTGCGAGGGCCCCGCACCGGTCAGCGGTACGAGCGCGGGCACCGGTGTGAGTCCCCGTACGGGCGTGTCGTCCCCGGCGGGCGCGCCGCCGCCCGCGACCGGACCGGGGCGCACGGCCACCGGTCCGGCGGGGCGCAGTTCCAGCGCGCCGGGCGCCGCGGGCACGGCGAGGGCGGTGGGGATGTCGTCCTCACCGTTCAACCGCCGCTCGCGGTCGGTGACCAGCGTCAGGGCGCGCCGGCCCGCGACGGCACCGTTCCGGTCGGCGAGCGCGCCGCGCAGCCCGATCGACGCCTCCAACTCGGCGCGGGCCCGGCCCAGGTTGTCCGTGCAGAGCGCGAGGACGCCCAGCTCGTGGTGGAAGTACGCCTGTTCGGCGACCTCTCCCGCTATTCGCGCGGCGGTCGACCCCATCCGCAGCGCGCTCTCCCAAGCGCCCCAGTGCAGTCCGGCGGCGAAGGCGGGCGCGGCGCTGCGGGCCAGCAGCACGGCCGCACTGGGCTGTCCGGCGGCCCGGTTCTCCACCAGCGCCGACAGCGCTGCCAGGACGGCGTCCGCCTCGACGACGACGCGTTCGGCGGTGACGGAGGGGTGCGCGGCCCACCAGGCGTAGTGCTGGGCCGCGGTGTGGGCGCGGGCGGCGGACTCGGCCGGATCGCCGGCGTACCCCTTCTCCTGGAGCTGGGCGAGGACGCCCGCGGCGAGGCGGTAGCGGGGGCCGGCCGGCGAGAGCAGGCCACAGCCCGTCAGTTCGCCGAGCGCCGCGTCCGCGTGGGTGTCGCCGATCAACGCGGGCAGGTGCGCCTGGTGCGGGACCTCGCCGCCGAGGGCGACGGCGAACCGCAGCGCCTCGCGGGCGGCCTCGCTGAGCCGGGACGCGAGCAGGGCAGCGGGCGCCGCGCCCTGGCCGAGGGTCGGCAGCCGTACGCCGCTGGCCCGGGTGCCGTCGAAGGGCGAGGCGTCCTCGGCCTCCTCCGGGTCGGCCGCGTACAGCTCGTCGTACTGTCGCAGCAGGGCACCGGCCTGGACGAAGCGCAGCGGCAGGCCCTCGGACTCGAACCAGAGGTCGCCCGCCCAGTTCTTCTCGTCCTCCGTCAGGTCGCGGTCGACGACGCGGGCGAGCAGTTCGAGGGCACCGGGGCGACTGAGTCCTTCGAGGGCGATCTCGTCGAGGAGGGCGTCGTCGTCGGGGGCCGCGACGTCGGGGGCGGCGGCGAGCAGGAAGGCGCACTCGGGCGCGGCGTCCAGGAAGTCCGTGAGGGCGGTGCCGCCGAACTCCAGGTCGTCGAGGACGACGACGGCGCCGATCTGGCGCACCTCGGCGAGCAGTTCGTCCCGGCCGAGCCGGTGCCGGTCCGTCGTGTGGACGACGGCGAACAGCTCGTACAGCAGCTCGGTGGCGGTGCGGTGCAGACCGTTGAGACGGACGACGCCGGCGGGCGCGACGGCGGCACAGTCCTGGGCGACCAGGTCGAGGAGGGCGGAGCGGCCGGAGCCCCGGGGGCCGGTGAGGCGTACGGAGCGACCGCGGCCGAGGAGTTCGCCCAGCTGCGCGCGCGGCCCGTCGCGCTCGACGAGCGCGAGCCGCGGGGCGGCGGGGCCGGCCGGTACGGGGGGCTGGGCGGCGCGCTCCTGCGCGGCGCGCTCGGCGGGGGTGCGGCGCCGCGGCGGCGGGGTCCAGCCCTGGCCGTGGGGCGCTCCGCCGGGCGGACAGGGCTCGATCTCGCTGCCGTCCACGGGGTTGACGGTGAGCAGGAAGTCACCGGCGACGACCGGTGTGGTGCGCGCGGGTGCGGGCGTGAGCGCGGGCGCCGGACCCTCACCGGAGGCGCGACCGGGCCCGGTCGACTCCCGTGGGGTGCGCGGCCGTGCAGCGCCCTCGCCGAAACTGTCCTTCTCCATGGTGAAATGCCCCTAGATGCGCTGTCGCGACAGCTGCGCCCGCGACGGCGGACGCGCGCAGGCGCGCCACGGCGGCGGGCGGAACGAACCCTAGCCGCTGGCAGCGTATCCCCCCACCCCGGGTGTGCCGCGCGGTCCGCCACGTCACGATCCCATGAGAATTGTGAGCGTCCTGGAAACGCGCGGGGCCGCCGCGCCCCCGACATCCCCGCCGTGCCCCGCGGTCGTTCACCCCCCTGCGGGTCACGACCAGCGGGCCGGGGGCGCCCCGCCGCGGGCTACACGCGCGGAAGGGACTCCGCCGCCAGGCCGCCCTCGATCGCGAGGATCCTGTGCAGCCGGGTGGCCACCAGGAGGCGCTGCATCTGCGGCGGCACTCCGCGCAGGACCAGGCGGCGACCGCAGCGGCCGGCGCGGCGGTGCGCCCCCATGATGACCCCGAGCCCCGTCGCGTCCCAGGAGTCGAGGCCGGTCAGGTCCAGCACCAGGTCCCCGTCCCCGTCGTCCACGGCCGTGTGCAGGACCGTACGGGCGTCCGCCGCGCTGCGGACGTCGAGGCGGCCCCCGACGACCAGCTCGGTGTGGTCGCCCCTGATGTGCATATGCGCTCCCCGAGTACTTGTCTGCGCTGCGTCTGCCGCCGTCGCGGGAGCCTGCATCGACCCC
The DNA here is from genome assembly GCF_040653095.1 of Streptomyces sp. NPDC048057. Taxonomy (NCBI): domain Bacteria; kingdom Bacillati; phylum Actinomycetota; class Actinomycetes; order Kitasatosporales; family Streptomycetaceae; genus Streptomyces; species Streptomyces sp. NPDC048057. The sequence continues at coordinate 226,327 of NZ_JBEZNF010000013.1, read as the reverse complement.
GCGCGGCACGTTCCGTCTCTTCCGTCTGCCCTGCCGGTTCTTTCACCAACTGACTGCATCCAGGGCCGTGCAGTTGCTGCTTGTAAGCGAACCGATACCGAAATCACTCCGAAGGGTGATCGACGGAGGCCGGCTCCGGTCGCCCGCGCAGCAGCGGGCGGGGGTCAGTAGGTGTAGAACCCCTGCCCGCTCTTGCGGCCGATGTCACCCGCGTCCACCATCCGGCGCATCAGCTCCGGCGGGGCGAACTTCTCGTCCTGGCACTCCGTGTAGATGTTCTCGGCGGCGTGCAGCAGGATGTCCACGCCGGTGAGGTCCGCGGTGGCCAGCGGCCCCATCGCGTGGCCGAAGCCCAGCTTGCAGGCGACGTCGATGTCCTCCGCGGAGGCCACGCCCGACTCGTGGAGCTTGGCCGCCTCGACGACCAGCGCCGAGATCAGCCGGGTGGTGACGAAGCCCGCGACGTCCCGGTTGACGACGATGCAGGTCTTGCCCACGGACTCGGCGAAGTCCCGGGTGGTGGCGAGGGTTTCGTCGCTGGTCTTGTAGCCGCGGACCAGTTCGCACAGCTGCATCATCGGCACGGGCGAGAAGAAGTGGGCGCCGATGACCCGCTCGGGCCGCTTCGTCACGGCCGCGATCTTGGTGATCGGGATGGCGGAGGTGTTGGAGGCGAGCACGGCGTCGTCCCGTACGAGCCCGTCGAGCGCGCGGAAGATCTCGTGCTTGACCTCCAGCTTCTCGAACACCGCCTCGACGACCACGTCCGCGTCGGCCACGGCCGCGAGGTCGGTGGTGGCGGTGATGCGGGCCAACGCGGCCTCGGCGTCGGCGGCTTCGAGCTTGCCCTTGGCGACGAACTTGTCGTACGACGCCTTGATCGCGTCCGTACCGCGGGCGAGGGCCTCGTCGGTGACGTCGCGCAGCACGACGTCCCACCCGGCCTGGGCGGAGACCTGCGCGATGCCGGATCCCATGAGTCCGGCTCCGATGACGGCAAGCTTCCCGGCCACTGCGACACCCCTAACGTCTGTTTACTTTTCGCCTCTCGGCGGAGGTTAGCGCCCGTGGCGGGCGCTGTGGCGATGAAGAGATGCGCGTCACGTCTCACATGACGGACATCACACCGGCGCCGCTCACTCGCTGGCGCGTACGGCGTAGTTGAAGACCCGTCTCCCGAGCAGTTCCTCGATCTCGTCGAGGACGGCGAGCGCTTCCCGGGAGACCTCCCTCGGGTCGCGGCAGGCCGTCATCTCCCGGCTGACGAACTCCATAACGCACTGGTGGGCCCAGTTGATCTGACCGGCCATCAGGGCGGGGAGGAAGTCGTCGGGCGCGGCGTCGGTCTCCGCGCGCAGCTCCTCCTCCAGCCGTTCCAGGGCCCGCCGCTGAAGGCGGGAGAGGCTGGCGCGCAGGGAGGCCGCGTTGTGCACGACGAGCACGAACCGGTCGTACCCCGTCACGAGTCCGACGCGCGGCGACATGCCTTCGATGTCGGCGCGCAGTTCGCGCAGGACCGCGGCGACGGCGGACTCCCCCGCGTCCCGGCCGCGCACCCAGCGGGCGAGTTGTTCGACGACGTCGTCGCCGCGGTCGAGGAAGAGGTCTTCCTTGGTGGAGAAGTAGTTGTAGACGGTGTTCACGGAGACGTCGGCGGCTTCGGCGATCTCGGCGATGGTGACGTCCTCGAAGCCGCGCTCCATGAAGAGGCCGGTGGCGGTGTCGGAGATGTGCTGCCGCGTGCGGCGCTTCTTCCGCTCCCTCAGTCCCTCGGCCATGGGCTCAGCATACCTTTCCTACACTCTCGCCCAATTTCGCATCCTCTTAATTTTTGGAGTCATTGCAAAGTTTCATCGACTCTGCTTTTGTGGGGCCATGGCCGTCATCAGCACGTCCGGACTCGCCCGGACCTTCCGTACGAAACAGGGCACCGTGGCAGCGGTCCGCTGCATCGACCTCACCGTCCAACCCGGGGAGGTCGTCGGCCTCCTGGGGCTGGGGGTCCCCCCACGCCGAACGGCTGTGGGGGAGGCGCCGGCAAGACCACCACCCTGCGCATGCTCACCACGCTGCTGCCGCCGACCGGCGGCGCCGCCACCGTCGCCGGGCACGACCTGGTGCGCGACCCCGCGGCCGTACGGCGCGCGGTGGGGTACGTCGCCCAGTCGGGCGGGCTCGACCCGCACGTCGGCGTCCGGGAGGAGCTGGTGACCCAGGGCCGGCTCCACCGGCTGTCGAAGGCGGCGGCCACGGCCCGGGCGCAGGAGTTGGCGGCCGACCTCGGCCTCGACGGACTGCTCGACCGACTGACCTCGCAGCTGTCCGGGGGCCAGCGGCGCCGGCTCGACATCGCGATGGGCCTCACCCACCGGCCCGCGGTGCTCTTTCTCGACGAGCCCACGACCGGACTGGACCCGGGCAGCCGGGCGGACGTGTGGGAGCTGGTGCGTCGACTGCGGGCCGAGCACGGCACCACCGTCGTGCTCACCACCCACTACCTGGACGAGGCGGACGCCCTCGCCGACCGGGTCGTGGTGGTGGACGGCGGCGTGGTGGCCGCCGAGGGCACGCCCGCCGAGTTGAAGCGGACGTACGCCGGCTCCGCGGACGCCACCCTCCAGGACGCCTTCCTCGCGATCACCGGGCGCGGCCCGGCCGCCGACTCCGCGCCCGTCGCCGTCTAGAACCCGTCGCCGTCGAGAAAGGAACCGAGGACCCCGCCATGCTGCTGCACGACATCGCCCTCGTCTTCGGGCGCTACGCCCGACAGACCCTCCGTTCACGCTTCCACGTCTTCTTCGGCGTCCTGATGCCGCTGCTCTACCTGCTCTTCTTCGGCCCCCTGCTCGTCGACCTGCCGATCGCGGACCGCGGGGACTCCTGGCAGGTCCTGGTCCCCGGACTGCTGCTCCAGCTCACCCTCTTCGGCGCCGCCTTCACCGGCTTCGCGGTCATCGTGGAGCGCGGCCAGGGCGTGCTGGCGCGGATGCAGGTGACCCCGGTCAGCCGGCTCGCGCTGCTGCTCGGCCGGGTGCTGCGGGACGTCTGCCTGCTGGTGTTCCAGGCGGTGCTGCTGGTGCTCGCGGCCGTCGCGATGGGGCTGCGCGCCCCGCTCTTCGGCGTCCTCGTCGGCTTCGCCTTCGTCGCCCTGCTCGCGCTGTCGCTCGCGTCGCTGTCGTACGTGCTCGCGGTCCGCGTGCCCGTGCCCCAGCAGTTCGGCCCGACCGTGAACGCGATCGTGATGCCCGTGATGCTGCTGTCCGGCCTGATGCTGCCGATGGCGCTCGGCCCCGGCTGGTTGGACGGCCTCTCGCGGGTGATGCCGCTGCGCCATCTGGTGGACGCGGTGCGCGACGCGTACCTCGGCCGGTACGCCACCGGGTCGCTGCTGTACGGGACCCTGGTCGCCCTCGGCCTCGCGGCGGTCGCCGTGACCGCGGGCACTCGGGTCTTCCGCAGCGCCGACGCGTAATTACGCTGGGGGCATGGTCAACCTGACGCGCATCTACACCCGCACCGGCGACACCGGCACCACCGCCCTCGGCGACATGAGCCGGGCGCCCAAGACCGATCTGCGGATCGCCGCCTACGCCGACACCAACGAGGCGAACGCCGTGCTGGGCACCGCGATCGCCCTGGGCGAGCTGCCCGGGGAGGTCGTCACCGTCCTCGTGCGGGTGCAGAACGACCTCTTCGACGTCGGCGCGGACCTGTCCACCCCGGTGGTGGAGAACCCCAAGTACCCGCCGCTGCGGGTGGAGCAGTCCTACGTCGACCGTTTGGAGAAGGACTGCGACCACTTCCTGGAGTCCCTGGACAAGCTGCGCAGCTTCATCCTCCCCGGCGGCACCCCGGCCGCGGCGCTGCTGCACCAGGCGTGCACCGTGGTGCGGCGCGCGGAGCGCTCCACCTGGGCGGCGCTGGAGGTGCACGCGGCGACGATGAACCCGCTGACCGCCACGTACCTCAACCGCCTCTCCGACCTGCTCTTCATCCTCGCCCGGACGGCGAACAAGGAGCGCGGCGACGTGCTGTGGGTGCCCGGCGGGGAGCGCTGAGGACACGGCTCACAGGCGCTTGCCCGTCTCGACCGGCTCGCCCTTCCCGTGCTGGCCCTCGGGCGCCTTCGTCGGGAAGACCACGTAGTACAGCACCACGAGCCCGTGGAACCCGGTGATCCGCCACGCCTGGGCGATCCACGCCCAGAGGCTGTCGTCCCGAGCGCCGTCGCCGACGTACGCGATCGCCAACAGCAGCAGCACGCTGGCGGTGATCGCGCCGACGACCGTGCCGAGCCACAGCTTCGTCTCGTACGCCATCCGCGCCTTGCCGTACCCCGCGCTGTTCTTCGGCGCCGGGGCGCCGGCGAAGCGGTGGGCGGCCTTGGCGTCCAGCCACTTGACGGTGCGGTGGCCGTGGCCGACGGTGTAGCCGATGTAGAGCGCGGCGAGACCGTGCGTCCAGCTCGGTTCGGCGCCGTTCCTGAGGTCGATCGCCGTGGCGACCAGCAGGACGACTTCCAACAGGGGCTCCAGCAACAGCAGCCCCAAGCCCAGGCGCGGCTTCTTCAGCACGTAGCGGGCCCCGAGGCCCGCAGCCAGCAGCACCCAGAAGCCGACCTCGCAGATCACGATCAGCGTGACGATCACGGCTCCACTCCTTTCACCACCTCAAGGGTCCCCGGCCGCGGTGCCTGCCTGCGTCGTCGCCGGTGACGAATCGGACGCCGCCGTACTGCATCTTTCGATGTAGCGGGTGCCGCGCCGACTCCCCCCACCACAGGAGGCCAAAGGGGGACGGCGGCGTGTTTCATGGGTGCGTGCACCTTCCCCGTCCCCACCGCGACGACGTCTTCATCGCCGTGGCCGCCCTGCTCGGCGGGCTGCTGCTGTGGTCGCTCGGCCTGTACACCAACGGCGACGTGGACCGGCCGCTGCCCAAGTGGGTGACGCTGGTGCCGCTCGTGGTGATCTGCGCCCAGTCCGTCTACCGCAGGACGTTCCCGCTGACCACGCTGCTGGTGTGCACCCTGTGTCTGTCCGTGGACGTGCTCACGGTCGGCAGCCTCGTCACGGTCATCATGTTCTCGGACGGGGTGTACGTGTCCGTGGTCTACGGGCCGCCCGGGCTCGCACGCCGCCTGCCGGTGATCACCGGGATGCTCACCGTCGCCGTGACGGGCCTGCTCGCCGCCCTGCTCCAGGTGCCGGAGACACTGCTGATCGGGGTGCTCTTCGGGCTGGTCACCTTCGGCCCGGCGACGACGGGCGCCATCGTGCGCAACCACCGCGAGGCGGCGGACGCGGCCAAGCTGCGGGCCGAGCAGACGGCGCTGTTGGCCGAGATGGACCGGGTGCAGGCGGTCACCGCCGAGCGTTCCCGGATGGCGCGCGAACTGCACGACATGGTCGCCAACCACCTCTCCGCGATCGCGATCCACTCCACCGCCGCGATCTCCCTGGACGATCCCGCGACCACCCGCACCGCGCTGGACGTCATCCGGGAGAACAGCGTCGCGGGCCTGGCCGAGATGCGCCGGTTGATCGGGCTGCTGCGGGACGACGCGAGCGCCGACGACCGCGAACCGACCGCCCGCCCCTCGCTCGCCGGCCTGGAGTCGCTGGTGGCGCAGGCCGGGACGAACGGCGCGGCCAGCGGCCTCACCGTCACCCTGGACGACCGGCGCGGCGGCCAGGGCCCCGGGGAGGCGACGCTGCCGGCCCCGGTGGAGCTCGCGGCGTACCGGATCGTCCAGGAGTCCCTGACGAACGCGCTCAAGCACGCGGAGCCCGGCGAGGTGCACGTCCAACTCGTCCACACCGCGGGCGATCGGCTGACCGTGACCGTGACCAGCGCGTACGGCTCCGGCGCCGGCCCGCGCGCCCCCGGCTCCGGCGCCGGTCTGGTGGGCATGCGGGAGCGGGTCGCCCTGCTCGACGGGGAGATCGACGCGGGCCCGGTGCCGGGCCCGGAAGGCGGACCGGAGAAGATCTGGCGGGTACGGGCGGTCCTTCCCGTACGGGACGACAAGGAGCCGGACGCATGACGGGCACAGCGCAGCACGCCGACGGGACGCACCAGGAGCCGCGGATCCGCGTGCTGGTCGCCGAGGACCAGAGTTCGGTGCGGGCGGGGCTCGTGCTCATCCTGCGCAGCGCACCCGACATCGAGGTGGTGGGCGAGGCCGTCGACGGCGAGGAGGCGGTGCGGCTCGCCCGTGAGCTGCGCCCGGACCTGGTCCTGATGGACATCCAGATGCCGCGGCTCGACGGGGTGTCGGCCACCCGCCAGGTGGTGGCGGAGGACCTGGCGGACGTGTTGGTGCTGACCACGTTCGACCTGGACGAGTACGTCTTCGGCTCGCTGCGGGCCGGCGCCTCGGGCTTCCTGCTGAAGAACACCGACGCCAAGGACCTGCTGGAGGCGGTGCGCACGGTCGCGCGCGGCGAGGGGCTGATCGCGCCCGCGGTGACGCGCCGGCTGATCGCGGAGTTCGCGGCGCCACGGCCGGTCCGCTCCGCCGACGCGCCGGATCCCGCGGTCCTCGACGCGCTCACGCGGCGGGAGCGGGAGGTGCTGTCCTGTCTGGGCGAGGGGCTGTCGAACGCGGAGATCGCGGAGCGGCTGACGATGGCGGAGGCGACGGTGAAGACCCACGTCAGCCGGTTGCTCGGCAAGTTGGAGTTGCGCAGCCGGGTTCAAGCAGCCGTCCTGGCACAGGAGTTGGGGATCTGACGCGCCGGCGCACAACGGCGTGCCATCGGGTGGCGCACCGAACGCCGCCTATGGTCTGGACCTATTGACGATTGGTCCAGACCTTCCTACTCTCCTCGGAACACGCGCTGCGGTGAGCCACGCAGTGTGCGCAGTGCACGGTTCAGCCCAATTGGTCCCACCCCACTGTTCGGACCTCGTCGAGGAGTACCCGTGAGCACTCAACCCCCACCTCTGCGCGCCCGGAGATTCCGGTTGCCCGTCAGATCCAGGATCGTCGCGATCCTGGCCGCGCTCGTCGTCCCGCTGGCCGCGATGGTCGGCCTCGCCTCCCCCGCCCAGGCGGCCACCTCGGCCACCGCCACGTACACCAAGGGCTCCGACTGGGGCAACGGCTTCGAGGGCAAGTGGACCATCAAGAACACCGGCACCACCACCATCAGCAGCTGGACGGTGGAGTGGGACTTTCCCGCCGGCACGAGGGTCACCTCCGCCTGGGACGCCGACGTGACCAACGTCGGCAACCGCTGGACCGCCAAGAGCAAGTCCTGGGCCGCCGCGCTCGCCCCCGGCGCCAGCGCGACCTTCGGCTTCAACGGCACCGGCACCGGCGCCCCGTCCAACTGCAAGATCAACGGCGGCGCCTGTGACGGCGGCACCATTCCCGGCGACGACCCGCCGTCCGCCCCCGGCACCCCGACCTCCAGCAACGTGACCGAGACCTCGGCCACCATCTCCTGGGGCGCCGCCACCGACGACAAGGGCGTCAAGAACTACGACGTCTACCGCGACGGCGCCAAGGTCGCCACGGTCACCGGCACCTCGTACAACGCCACCGGGCTGACCAAGGCCACCGACTACAGCTTCACGGTCCAGGCGCGCGACACCGCCGACCAGGTCGGCCCGCACAGCGCCGCCCACACCTTCCGCACCCCGGGCACCCCGGACCCCGGCGGCAACAAGATCAAGATGGGGTACTTCACCAACTGGGGCGTCTACGGACGCAACTACCACGTGAAGAACCTGGTGACCTCCGGCTCAGCGGCCAAGATCACCCACATCAACTACGCCTTCGGCAACGTCCAGAACGGCCGCTGCACCATCGGCGACTCCTACGCCGACTACGATCGCGCCTACACCGCCGACCTCTCCGTCGACGGCGTCGCCGACACCTGGGACCAGCCCCTGCGCGGCAACTTCAACCAGCTGCGCAAGTTGAAGAAGCAGTTCCCGCACATCAAGATCCTCTTCTCCTTCGGCGGCTGGACCTGGTCCGGCGGCTTCACCCAGGCCATGCAGAACCCGGCGGCCTTCGCCCAGTCCTGCTACGACCTGGTGGAGGACCCGCGCTGGGCCGACGTCTTCGACGGCATCGACCTGGACTGGGAGTACCCCAACGCCTGCGGTCTGACCTGCGACTCCAGCGGACCCGCCGTCATGAAGACCATGGCGCAGGCGTTCCGCGCCAAGTTCGGCCAGAACTACCTCGTCACCGCGGCCGTCACCGCCGACCCCAAGCCCGGCGGCAAGATCGACGCCGCTGACTACGGCGGCGCGGCACAGTACATGGACTGGTACAACGTGATGACGTACGACTTCTTCGGCGCCTGGGCGGCGCAGGGCCCGACGGCCCCGCACTCGCCGCTCACCACGTACCCCGGCATCCCCGAACCGACCTTCAACTCCGCCGACGCCATCGCCAAGTACAAGGCCAAGGGCGTGCCGGCCAGCAAGCTGCTCCTCGGAGTCGGCTTCTACGGCAGAGGCTGGACCGGCGTCACCCAGTCCGCCCCGGGCGGCACCGCCACCGGACCGGCCCAAGGCACCTTCGAACCGGGCTTCGAGGACTACAAGGTCCTCAAGAACACCTGCCCGTCCACCGGCACCGTCGGCGGCACCGGCTACGCCCACTGCGGCACCAACTGGTGGGGCTACGACACCCCGGCGACCATCGGGAACAAGATGAACTGGGCCAAGAACCAACAGCTCGGCGGCGCGTTCTGGTGGGAGTTCAGCGGTGACACCACCAACGGCGAGCTGGTCAGCGCGGTCAACAGCGGCCTGCAATGACCTTGAGCGGGACCGACTGAACCACCCGTGACGCACGGGCGAGGGGCCGGGAGGCCCGAACCTCCCGGCCCCTCGGCCGTTCTCACGAAGTCCTGCGCGCGCCTCGTACGAAGCAGTCCTACGCGACGTTCACCCGCTGGCCGGGCGGCGCCGCCTCCAGCCAGGCGAGGAAGCCCGTCAGCGCGTCCTCGCTCATCGCCAGCTCCAGCCGCACCCCCTGGTGCAGACAGCCCAGCACCACCGCGTCGGAGAGCAGCGCCAGCTCCTCCTCACCCTCGGGCGTGCGCCGGCCGACGACCTCGATCGCGGAGCGCTCCAGCACCCGGCGGGGCCGCGGCGCGTACGAGAAGACGCGGAACCACATGATGCGGTCGCCGCTGTAACGGGCGACCCCGTACACCCAGCCCTTGCCCGGGGGCAGTGCTGGCTGTACGGGGTCGTCCGGGACGTTCCACCGCAGGGAGCAGTCGAAGGTGCCGCCGGAGCGCTGGATGAGCCTGCGGCGCAGACCGAAGACGAAGAGTCCGATCCCCACCAGGGCGACCACGACCAGGACGCCCACCAGAACCGCGAGGAACATCTCCGTCGACCTCCTCGCATCGTTCGTGTCGTTCGCACCGTCCCCGCCGGAGCACTCGCTCCGACGGCCGATCCCACTTCCACCCGCATTGCCTCAGCCGCGACACGGTCTGGAGGATTCCAGTCCGGGCCGCGGCTGAGGGCGACGTCTGTCGGCGGGCGCTCAGCCCACCGCCACCGCACGCAGACGGACGTCGGCACGACGCTCGGCCGCCCCGTCCGAATCCGCCTTGGCACGCTCCAGCGCGCGCTCGGCACGCTGGGCGTCGATCTCGTCCGCCAGCTCGGCGACCTCCGCCAACAGCGACAGCTTGTTGTCGGCGAAGGAGATGAATCCACCGTGCACGGCGGCGACGACCGTACCGGCGCCTTCGGGGCCGCTGGTACGGATGGTCACCGGGCCCGACTCCAGCACACCGAGCAGCGGCTGGTGACCGGGCATGACGCCGATGTCGCCGGACGTGGTGCGCGCGACGACCAGGGTGGCCTCGCCGGACCAGACCTGGCGGTCGGCGGCGACCAGCTCGACATGCAGCTCAGCAGCCAAGGGTGGCTCCTCGGGTCACCACCCGGCGGCTCCGCCGGGTGTCGGTTCATCAGTCTAGTGGGGCCCACGGTACGACCGTGCCGGGGCCCGGTCCGGCGCTGCGGCCGGACGGGCGGGGAGGAGACGGGGCGTCCCGCGGGACGCCCCGCCCTCTCCTCGTCGGTGCGGGGGTCAGGAGACGCCCAGCTCCTTGGCGTTCTTGCGCAGGTCCTCGATGCCACCGCACATGAAGAACGCCTGCTCCGGGAAGTGGTCGTACTCGCCGTCGCAGATCGCGTTGAACGCGGAGATCGACTCGTCCAGCGGCACGTCCGAACCGTCCACGCCGGTGAACTGCTTCGCCGCGTGGGTGTTCTGCGACAGGAAGCGCTCGACGCGACGGGCACGGTGGACGACGAGCTTGTCCTCCTCGCCCAGTTCGTCGATGCCGAGGATCGCGATGATGTCCTGGAGGTCCTTGTACTTCTGCAGGATCCCCTTGACGCGCATGGCGGCCTCGTAGTGGTCCGCAGCGATGTACCGCGGGTCCAGGATCCGGGACGTGGAGTCCAGCGGGTCCACGGCCGGGTAGATGCCCTTCTCCGAGATCGGACGGGAGAGCACCGTCGTCGCGTCGAGGTGGGCGAAGGTGGTCGCCGGGGCCGGGTCGGTCAGGTCGTCCGCGGGGACGTAGATCGCCTGCATCGAGGTGATCGAGTGACCGCGGGTCGAGGTGATGCGCTCCTGGAGCAGACCCATCTCGTCCGCCAGGTTCGGCTGGTAACCCACCGCGGACGGCATGCGGCCGAGCAGGGTGGACACCTCGGAACCGGCCTGGGTGAACCGGAAGATGTTGTCGATGAAGAAGAGCACGTCCTGCTTCTGCACATCGCGGAAGTACTCCGCCATGGTCAGACCGGCCAGGGCGACGCGCAGACGGGTGCCCGGGGGCTCGTCCATCTGACCGAAGACCAGCGCCGTCTTGTCGAGGACGCCGGACTCCTCCATCTCGTCGATGAGGTCGTTGCCCTCACGGGTGCGCTCGCCGACGCCCGCGAAGACGGAGACGCCCTCGTGGAGGTTGGCGACACGCATGATCATTTCCTGGATCAGCACGGTCTTGCCGACACCGGCACCACCGAACAGACCGATCTTGCCGCCCTTGACGTACGGGGTCAGCAGGTCGACGACCTTCAGACCCGTCTCGAACATCTCGGTCTTCGACTCAAGCTGGTCGAAGGCCGGGGCCTTGCGGTGGATCGCCCAGCGCTCGCCGACGTTGGCGTTCTCCTCGGGGTGGTTCAGCACCTCGCCGAGGGTGTTGAACACCTTGCCCTTGGTGAAGTCGCCGACCGGGACGGTGATGCCCTTGCCCGTGTCGGCCACCGGGGCCTGGCGGACCAGACCGTCGGTGGGCTGCATCGAGATGGTGCGGACCACGCCCTCACCGAGGTGCTGCGCGACCTCCAGGGTCAGCGTCTTGGTCGCACCGTCGGCGGCGGGGTCGGCCACCTCGACGTGCAGCGCGTTGTAGATCTCCGGCATCGCGTCGACGGGGAACTCCACGTCGACGACCGGGCCGATGACCCGGGCGACGCGGCCCGTGGCAGCGGCCGTCTCAACAGACGTCGTCATTACTTTTCACTCCCCGCGGTCGCGTCGGCCAGGGCACTGGAGCCACCGACGATCTCGCTGATTTCCTGGGTGATTTCGGCCTGGCGGGCCGCGTTGGCAAGTCGGGAGAGCGTGTTGATCAGCTCACCCGCGTTGTCGGTCGCCGACTTCATCGCCCGGCGACGGGCGGCGTGCTCGGAGGCAGCGGACTGGAGCAGGGCGTTGTAGACCCGGCTCTCGACGTACCGCGGCAGCAGGGCGTCCAGGACGTCCTCCGCCGACGGCTCGAAGTCGAACAGCGGCAGGATCTCGGGCTTGCCGCCGCTCTCCTCCGTCGACTGCTCCAAGCTGAGCGGCAGCATCCGGTTGTCCACCGGCGTCTGCGTCATCATCGACACGAACTCCGTGAAGACGATGAACAGCTCGTCGGCACCGCCCTCGGCGGTGTCCTTCTGGACCGCCTCGATGAGCGCCGCGGAGACCTTCTTGGCGTCCGCGTACTCCGGACTGTCCGTGAAGCCCGTCCACGCGTCCGCGACCTTGCGCTCACGGAACCCGTAGTAGGCCACGCCCTTGCGGCCGACGATGTAGGTGTCGACCTCCTTGCCCTCGCCGCGGAGCCGCTCGGTGAGCCGGTCGGCCGCCTTGATGGCGTTGGAGGAGTAGCCACCGGCCAGACCGCGGTCGCTCGTGATGAGCAGCACCGCGGCACGGGTCGGCGTCTCCGCCTCCGTGGTCAGCGGGTGTTTGGTGTTCGACCCGGTCGCCACCGCCGTGACCGCGCGGGTCAGCTCGGTCGCGTACGGCATGGAGGCCGCCACCTTGCGCTGCGCCTTGACGATGCGCGAGGCGGCGATCATCTCCATCGCCTTGGTGATCTTCTTCGTCGCGCTGACGGACCGGATGCGACGCTTGTAGACCCGGAGCTGCGCTCCCATGGATCAGGTCCCTTCCGTCGTCACTTGGAGACGTTGACGGCGGCCGGAGCGTCCTCGCCGAGCAGCTTGCCGTCGTGCGTCTCGAACTGCTTCTTGAACGCGGAGATGGAGTCCGCGACCGCGGTCAGCGTGTCGTCCGACATCTTGCCGCCCTCACGGATGGAGAGCATCAGACCGGACTCCTCGCGGTGCAGGTACTCCAGCAGCTCGCGCTCGAAGCGGCGGATGTCCTGGACCGGGACGTCGTCCATCTTGCCGTTGGTGCCGGCCCACACGGAGACGACCTGGTCCTCGGTGCGCATCGGCTCGTACTGCGGCTGCTTCAGCAGCTCGACCATGCGCTTGCCGCGCTCCAGCGACGCCTTGGACGCGGCGTCCAGGTCGGAACCGAAGGCGGCGAACGCCTCCAGCTCGCGGAACTGGGCGAGGTCCACGCGAAGGCGGCCGGAGACCTGGCGCATCGCCTTGTGCTGGGCGGAGCCACCGACTCGGGAGACCGAGATGCCGACGTTCAGGGCCGGGCGCTGACCGGCGTTGAACAGGTCGGACTCCAGGAAGCACTGGCCGTCGGTGATGGAGATGACGTTGGTCGGGATGAACGCCGAGACGTCGTTGGCCTTCGTCTCGACGATCGGCAGACCGGTCATCGAACCGGCACCCATCGCGTCGGAGAGCTTGGCGCAGCGCTCCAGCAGACGCGAGTGCAGGTAGAAGACGTCACCGGGGTACGCCTCGCGACCCGGCGGACGGCGCAGCAGCAGGGACACGGCGCGGTAGGCGTCGGCCTGCTTCGACAGGTCGTCGAAGATGATCAGGACGTGCTTGCCCTCGTACATCCACTGCTGACCGATGGCCGAGCCGGTGTACGGCGCGAGGTACTTGAAGCCGGCCGGGTCGGACGCCGGAGCGGCGACGATGGTCGTGTACTCCAGGGCGCCGGCCTCCTCCAGCGCGCCGCGCACGGACGCGATGGTGGAGCCCTTCTGGCCGATGGCGACGTAGATGCAGCGGACCTGCTTGTTCACGTCGCCGGAGCGCCAGTTGTCGCGCTGGTTGATGATCGTGTCGACGGCCAGGGCGGTCTTGCCGGTCTGCCGGTCACCGATGATCAGCTGGCGCTGACCGCGGCCGATCGGGGTCATGGCGTCGACGGCCTTGTAGCCGGTCTCCATCGGCTCGTGCACCGACTTGCGCTGCATGACCGTGGGGGCCTGCAGCTCAAGGGCGCGGCGACCCGAGGTCTCGATCTCGCCGAGGCCGTCGATCGCGTTGCCGAGCGGGTCGACGACGCGGCCGAGGTAGCCCTCGCCGACGGCGACCGACAGCACCTCACCGGTGCGGCTGACCGACTGTCCTTCTTCGATGCCGCTGAACTCGCCGAGGACGATCGCGCCGATCTCGCGCTCTTCCAGGTTGAGCGCGAGGCCGAGGGTGCCGTCCTCGAACTTCAGCAGCTCGTTCGCCATGGCCGAGGGAAGTCCCTCGACCTTCGCGATGCCGTCGCCGGCCAGGCTGACCGTACCGACCTCCTCGCGCGAGGCCGCGTCCGGCTTGTACGACTGGACGAAGTTCTCCAGCGCGTCCCGGATCTCCTCCGGCCGGATCGTGAGCTCCGCCATCAGGTTCCCTGCTCTCCTTGTTGGGCCCGAAGTTTCTTTGGGGTCTGGGGGCGACCCCCAGGAATCTTCTGCAATCTCTGCACGACCCAACCGGGCCGCTGGTCTTGCCAATTCAGTTGTCGCACCGCTTTCGCGGCGGCCGGCGCGCTGGGCGCGTCAGCCGGCGAGGCGGCGCTTCGCCTCGTCGAGGCGGTCGGCGATGGTCCCGTCGATGACCTCGTCACCGACCCGTACCGAGAGTCCGCCGATCACGGTGGGGTCCACCTCAAGGTTGAGGTGCATCTCCCGGCCGTACAGCCGAGCCAGGCCGGCGCCGAGGCGCTGCTTCTGCTGCTCGGTGAGCGGCACCGCAGAGGTGACGACCGCCACCACTCGGTCCCGGCGGGCCGCGGCCAGCTTGGACAGGGAGTCGATGCCCTGTTCCAGGCTACGTCCACGCGGCGCGGTCACAAGACGTGCGACCAAGCGCTCGGTGGCCGGTGCGGCCTTTCCGACGAGGAGGCTGCGCAGCAGCTCCGCGCGGGCACCGGGGGCCGCCGACTTGTCGGTCAGCGCGGCCCGCAGCTGCGGGTTGGACTCCACGATCCGGCCGAAGCGGAACAGCTCGTCCTCGACGTCGTCGAGGACGCCGGCCCGCTGGGCCGCGGTGAGCTCGGCGACGGACGCCAGCTCTTCGAGGGCGTCGACCAGGTCGCGCGAGCGCGACCAGCGGGCCCGGACCATGCCCGAGACCAGGTCGGCGGTCTCGCCGCCCACCTGGCCGCGCAGCAGGCGACCGGCCAGCTCCGACTTGGCGTCGCCGGCCTGCGCCGGGTCGGTGAGGACCCGACGCAGCGACACCTCGCGGTCGAACAGCGCGGTGACGGCAGCCAGCTCACCGGCGAGCTTCGCCGCGTCGACCGACGTGTTGTCGGTCAGCGCGTCGAGGGACTCGCGTGCGGTGGCCAGTGCTTCGCGGCTCGCTCCGTTCATCGGACGACCTCCGCTCGTGCGACGGTGCCCGTCTCCAGCTCGTCGAGGAAGCGGTCGATCGTCCGGCTCTGGCGGTCCCGGTCCTCCAGGGCCTCGCCGACGAGCTTGCTGGCGAGGTCGCTGGCGAGCTGGCCGACGTCCTGACGGAGCACCGCGGCTGCGGACTTGCGGTCGGCATCGACCTGGGCGTGACCGGCGGCGATGATCTCCTCACGCTGCCGCTGGCCCTCGGCCCGCATCTCCTGCACGATCACAGCGCCCTGCTCGGTCGCCTCCTGGCGGAGCCGGGCGGCCTCGTGACGGGCTTCGGCGAGCTGGGCCTTGTACTGCTCCAGAACGCTCTCGGCCTCGGTCCTGGCCGCATCGGCCTTCTCGATGCCGCCTTCGATGGCCTCGCGGCGCTCTTCCAGAACCTTCTTGATGTTCGGGAGGAGCTTCTTGGCCAGGAAGAAGAAGACGATCGCGAAGGCGATGGTGCCGATGATGAGCTCGTCGGCGTGCGGGAGCAGCGGCGGCATCGGCTCCCCCGCTGCCGCGATGGTATTCAGGGCGCTCACATCAGTGCCTTCCGTGAAATGAGATGGGCTGACGCTCGGCCTTACGACGGGTAGACGAAGCCCATGACGATGCCGATGAGGGCGAGCGCCTCACAGAAGGCGAAACCCATGATCTGGTTGGTGCGGATCAGGCCGGCAGCCTCGGGCTGGCGGGCCAGGGCCTGGGTGCCGTTACCGAAGATGATGCCGACGCCGACGCCGGGGCCGATCGCGGCGAGACCGTAACCGATGGCGGCAACGTTTCCGGTGAGAGCGGCGAGGGTCTGGGACATGCCGGTTCTTCCTTCTCTTTCAAGGACCCGGTGGGGGTTGGCCACCGGACAGCTGGGTTGGGGTGGTGCGCTTCGCAGCAGGGCTCAGTGGTGCTCGGAGAGCGCGCCCTGGATGTAGTTGGCGGCCAGGAGGACGAAGACGTACGCCTGGACGGCCTGGATGAACAGCTCGAACACGATCATCGTCATGGTGAGGATGAACGAGGTGCCGGCGTAGACGATGCCGATGCCGTTCATCAGGTACCAGGTGGCGACGGTGAACATCACGATCAGCAGGTGACCGGCGAACATGTTCGCGAAGAGCCGGACCGCGTGCGTGAACGGCCGGATGATCAGGTTCGAGAGGAACTCCAGGACCACGATCAGCGGAAGGATCGGGCCGAGTTCCTTGTTGTAGCCGGTGATGTTCTTCCAGCCACCGACGAAGCCGTGCTTCTTGAAGGTCAGTCCGACCCACAGGAAGTACACGAGGAGGGCGAGCGCCACCGGGTAGGCGATGAGCGAGGTGACCGGGAACTGGGCGATCGGAATGATCGACCACAGGTTCATGATCCAGATGAAGAAGAACAACGACACCATCAGCGGGACGTACTTCTCGCCGTCCTTCTTGCCGATGATCTCGTACACGACGCCCCGGCGCACGAAGTCGTACCCCGCCTCGCCGATCATCTGGATCTTTCCGGGTACGAGCTTCGGCTTGTTGAAGGCCGCCCAGAAGAACCCGACCACGATCAGCGTGCTCACGAAGGCGAGCAGCATGGGCTTGTTGAACTCGAACCCGCCGACCGTGAAGAGAGGCTCGTACATGAAGGTGTGGAGCCCAGGGGCGTTGAATCCACACCCGGTGAAGAGTTGACAGTCCGCCTCGAAGGCGAGCATCTGGGGGTCAGCACTCACCGCGGACTCCTTCAGCGTGGCGCATAGGTACGGCAACCTCGTTGTGTCGGCGCGGCGCGCAGCCGCGGTTCGGCACGGGACTGGTGTTACGGATGGTGGGGCGGCGGGCGGGCCATGAGCCTCGCGGATGAGCGGGCTTCAGCTCAGATGCCCCCGCCCGCAGTGCCGCAGTTGGCACCGGACGATAGCAGGAACGCGAATGGCCATTTATCCCGCCCCTACTCTTCACGTCGCGGGCTCCGACTTCTGGGGCTCGCGAGCACCCGAACCGGCGGTTTTCTCGGGTTCGACGTAGAGGATCTTGGCCTTCATGTAAGCGCGAGCCTGTGCCGCGACCCAGACGAGGGTCGCCACGACCAAGGTCAGTGCGAAGACCTGGGGATCGAAGAGGGTGGTGTTCTTGAACACCATCAGGAAGACGAAGAGCAGCAGCAGCTGCGTGGTGTACAGCAGCAGACCCATCGCCTGGAAGAGGTGTGGATACTGCTTGGCCGTGCGCTGGAGCACCACCAGGCCGGCGCCCATGAAGATCAGGACGACCAGGGTGGCGACCGCTGAGCCGAGGGCTCCCTTGCCGCCCGCGACACCGGCGCTGATCGCGGTGGCGATCGCGCCGACCGCGGCCGTGGGTACGGCGGTGTGCAAAAGGGTGCGTGCGTCAGTGGACGGCATGGCGGCATCTCCGCTTGCTGGTGGTGGCAGTGGTGTCGTCATGGACGAGCGTAAACCGGGTCCGAGTTGGGTCCTCGGGGGCCAACAGACCGTCGCACTACGGTCTTTCGGCACTGTCGCCGGTTCTCGTGAATCGTATCACAAGCTATTTGGGAAGGTCTTTACCCGGTTGTGTGCCGACTCTCACACATGAGAGCGAACTTGCCCGTGTGTGCAAGCCGTGCGCCCGTTCGTGAGGCGAGTTGTCTGGTAATGGGCGGGAGGGTGGGAAAAGTCACCCGCGTGTGCCGGCCTTCCTCCGCTCGGACGCCCGCGAACGGGCGCCGATCGCCGTCGCCCCGTTGACACCGGCCGGCACCGGCTCCTCCCGCTCCTCGTGCGCCCCGGCTGCCCCGGCGGCACCCTCTCCCGCCGGGCCGGCCGCTCCCTCGCCGGCGTACGCGTGCGCGGGCTCCGGCTCGGTCCCCTCCTGCGCCAACCGCGCCTTGCGGCGGCGGTAGCGCGGCGGCACGAACCGCTCCGCCCACCGCGGGGCCCGCGGGGTGAACCGCGGCAGCAGCAGGAGCACCAGCCCCACCGCGCTCAGCCCCACGATCACCATCACGATCCACAGCGACGCCGAGTGGACCGAGTAGCCAACGACGCCGAAGGCGAAGAGCGCCGACCAGAAGTACATGATCAGCACGGCGCGGCTGTGCGAGTGCCCGATCTCCAGCAGCCGGTGGTGCAGGTGGCCCCGGTCGGCCGCGAACGGCGACTGCCCCTTCCAGGTGCGCCGCACGATCGCCAGCACCAGGTCGGCGAGCGGGATCGCGATGATCGTGAGCGGCAGCAGCAGCGGGATGAAGACCGGCAGCATCGCGTGGGTGGTGGAGCGGGTGCTGCCGTCGTAGACGAAGATCCGCAGGGTGTCGGGGTCCACCTGGCCGGTGACCGAGATCGCGGAGGCGGCCAGCACCAGGCCGATCAGCATCGAGCCCGAGTCGCCCATGAAGATCCGCGCCGGGTGCATGTTGTGCGGCAGGAAGCCCAGGCACATGCCCATCAGGATGGCCGTGAACAGCGTCGCCGGGGCGGCGGCCTCGATCATGTTCCCGAACCAGAGCCGGTACGAGTACAGGAAGAACGCGGCGGCGGCGATGCACACCATGCCGGCGGCCAGCCCGTCGAGCCCGTCGACGAAGTTCACCGCGTTGATGGTGATCACCACCAGCGCGACCGTCAGCAGCGTGCCCTGCCAGGAGGTCAGCGAGACCGTGCCGACGCCGGGCACCGGGATCCACAGGATCGTCAGGCCCTGCATGACCATGACGCCCGCGGCGATCATCTGCCCGCCGAGCTTGATCAGCGCGTCGATCTCGAACTTGTCGTCCAGGACGCCGATCAGCCAGATCAGGGCGGCGCCGGAGAGCAGCGCGCGCGGCTCGTTCGACAGCTCGAAGACGCTGCCGAGGTTCTGCAGGTGGTCGGCGACCAGGAGCCCCGCGCACAGCCCGAAGAACATGGCGATGCCACCGAGCCGCGGTGTCGGTTCTCGGTGGACGTCGCGCGCACGGATCTCCGGCATCGCGCCGGTCGCAATGGCGAACTTCCGCACCGGACCGGTCAGCAGATAGGTCACCGCGGCCGTGACACAGAGCGTCAGCAGATAATCACGCACGGGCTGCCCCACAGAAATCGCTGGCCATCTCAGCCCCACACCTTAGCCGTGGTGGTCACGTGGTTGAGGACTGCCGGGGGCCGCCGATGGTTGCACCGAACCGCTACTGCCCTGGATAGGGGGGAAATCTCCCCACCAACTCCGCGGCTTCCGCACGCAAGGTCCCCACCTCCTCGCCCTCCGCGTACAGCGCCGCGGCGAAGAGCACCGCGATCCGCGCCATCTCCGCCTCCCCCATGCCCTGGGTGGTCACCGCCGCCGTCCCCAGCCGGACGCCGCGCGCCGACCCGTACGGCAGGGCGCAGGTGTCCAGGACCAGCCCGGCAGCCGCCAGACGGCCGCGTGCCGTCCTCCCGTCGACGCCGAGGCCCGTGGGGTCGGCACCGATGAGATGGGTGTCCGTGCCGCCCGTGAGCACCGTGCAGCCCTCGGTTTCCAGGCCGGCCGCGAGCATCCGCGCGTTCGCCACGACCTGGTGGGCGTAGGCCGCGAACTCGGGCGTCGCCGCCTCGCGGAACGCGACGGCCTTCGCCGCGATGGTGTGCATCTGGGCGCCGCCCTGGGTGAACGGGAACACCGCCCGGTCGATCCGTTCCGCCAGCTCCTCGCCGCACAGCAGCAGCCCGCCGCGCGGCCCCCGCAGCACCTTGTGCGTCGTCGCGCAGACCACGTCGGCGTACGGCACCGGGCTCGGCGCCGCTCCCCCGGCGATCAGCCCCATCGGATGGGCCGCGTCCGCGATCAGATAGGCCCCCACCTCGTCCGCGACCTCCCGGAAGCGCGCGTAGTCGATGTGGCGCGGGTAGCAGATCGACCCGCAGACGATCGCCTTCGGGCGCACCTCGTGGGCGAGGCGCCGCACCTCGTCGTGGTCGATCAGACCGCTCTCCCGGTCCACTCCGTAGCCGACGAAGTCGAACCAGCGGCCCGAGAAGTTCGCGGGCGAGCCGTGCGTGAGGTGTCCGCCGTACGGCAGGCCCATCGCGAGGACGGTGTCACCCGGCCGCAGCAGCGCCGCGTAGGCCGCGAGGACCGCGGCGGAGCCGGAGTGCGGCTGTACGTTCGCGTGCTCGGCGCCGAACAGGGCCTTGGCCCGGTCCACGGCCAGCCGCTCGGCCACGTCGACCAGTTCGCAGCCGGCGTGGTGGCGGGCGCCCGGATAGCCCTCGGCGTACTTGTTCGCCAGCGGTGAGCCGAGGGCGGCCAGGACCGCGGGCGAGGTGAAGTTCTCCGCGGCGATCAGCTGGAGGCTGTCGGCCTGCCGGGCCGCCTCCGCGGCGATCACGTCGGCGATTTCGGGGTCCTGACGCGCGAGCGCGTCGAGCTGGGGTGACGCTTCGGTGCGCTGCGCACCTGCGGTGCGGACGGGCATGGTGTGCTCCGGGCCTCGCGTGTCTGTGCGCCTCCAATCTAGGCCGCCCCTGCGCTCCGCGCCCGCCGGACGATGCCCGCCCGCCCTCGGCTGCCGCCACCTGGCTGCGCCCTCGGCCACGAGCAACCAGGGCCCGCCCCCCTGCTGCCACCTCGACCAGGGGCAACCCAGGGGCGCTGGGGGTACCACCACGCCCGCAGGGCGTAGGGGGCGGAACTGCGCGACCAGCCACCGACGGCTTGCGGTCGCTCTGAACGCGTTCCCCGTACGGCGCTGTAGCGCCCTCGACCACGCGCCGCAAAACGAACGCTCGTCAGTCGAGTACCGGCCGTCTCTGGCTGGTCGCGCAGTCCCCCGCCCCCTAGATTGCCTGCGCCGCAGGCGGTGCACAGCGCGCCCCTGGGTTGCCCGCGCTACAGGCGGTCCCCAGCGCAGGGGTGTCAGTGGTGGGTCGGGATGCCCGTGAGCGCGGTGACCACGGGGTCCAGCGCCTGGTTGATCTCGTCGCCGATCGAGCGGAAGAACGTGATCGGCGCCCCGTACGGATCGAACACCTCATCCGCGTCGGGGCTCGGCGCCAGCAACCAGCCCCGCAGCGCCGCCGCCGCCCGCACCAGCGCCCGCGCCCGCTCCACCACGCCCTCGTCCCGGGGGTCCGGCAGCGTCGCCGGGTCGATCGCCCGCACCAGTCGGGTGAACTCCTTGAGCGTGAAGGTCCGCAGGCCCGCCGAGTGGCCCATCGAGATGACCTGGGCGCGGTGGTCCCGCGTCGCGGTGAGGACCAGGTCCGCCCGGATGACGTGCTCGTCGAGCAGTTCCCGGCCCACGAACCCGCTCGCGTCCGCGCCGAAGTCCGCGAGGACGGTCTCCGCGTTGGCCTCCATGGGCGCGCCCTCGTGCCCCCAGGTCCCCGCGCTCTCCACGATCAGGCCGCTCGCCATCAGGTCGCCCAGCCGGTCGTTGAGGGCGTGCCGGGTCAGCCGCTCGGTGATCGGCGAGCGGCAGACGTTGCCGGTGCTGACGTGGAGTATCCGGAAGCAGTCGTCCGTACCTATGCCACGCCCCACGTCAGGGGCGATCAATGCGCCACCTCAAGGTCGGGTACGACCTTGCGCAGTTCGTCCGCGTCCAGCGCGCCGACGCGCAGCAGCACGGGCACCTCACCGGTGACGTCGACGATGGAGGACGGCACGATGCCGGGGGTGGGCCCGCCGTCGAGGTAGACGGAGACGGCGTCGCCGAGCATGTTCTGCGCGGCGTCGCAGTCCTCCGGCGCGGGATATCCCGTCAGGTTCGCGGAGGAGACCGCCATCGGGCCGACTTCGGTGAGCAGTTCGATGGCGACGGGGTGCAGCGGCATGCGGACGGCGACCGTGCCGCGGGTGTCGCCGAGGTCCCACTGGAGGGACGGCTGGTGGCGGGCGACCAGCGTCAGGGCGCCGGGCCAGAAGGCGTCGACCAGCTCCCACGCCCCCTCGGAGAAGTCGGTGACCAGGCCGTGCAGGGTGTTCGGGGAGCCGATGAGGACGGGGGTGGGCATGTTGCGGCCCCGGCCCTTGGCGGTCAGCAGGTCGGCGACCGCCTCGGAGCTGAAGGCGTCCGCGCCCAGCCCGTAGACGGTGTCCGTGGGCAGGACGACCAGCTCGCCGCGGCGGACGGCGGACGATGCCTCACGCAGCCCGGTCGTGCGGTCGGTCGCGTCGTTGCAGTCGTATCGCCGAGCCATCAGGGGGCCTCCTCATGGGGGTGCTCCCACGCCCGCGGGGCGTGGGAGCCGTACGGGGTCGTCGTCACGGCGTCGCCTTGCGGGCGGTGGCGAACCGCGGGCGCTTGTTCAGGTCCGGGTGATCCGCGGCGTCGGTCCACCCGGACTCCTCGGCGAAGATCCAGGGCACCTGACCGCCCTGGGTGTCCGCGTGCTCGATGACGACGAGGCCGCCGGGGCGCAGCAGCCGGTGGGCGGTGCGCTCGATGCCGCGGATGGTGTCGAGGCCGTCCTCGCCGGAGAAGAGGGCCATCTCCGGGTCGTGGTCGCGGGCCTCGGGGGCCACGTACTCCCATTCGGTGAGCGGGATGTACGGCGGGTTGGAGATGACCAGGTCGACCTGGCCGTCCAGCTCGGGCAGGGCGCTGAGCGCATTGCCCTGGTGGAGGGTGACGCGGGAGCCCTCCGCGTTCTTGCGGGCCCAGGTCAGCGCCGAGTCGGAGAGTTCGACGGCGTGCACGCGCGAGCGCGGCACCTCCTGAGCCATGGCCAGGGCGATCGCCCCGGAGCCGGTGCACAGGTCGACGATGAGCGGTTCGACGACGTCCATGGCGCGTACGGCGTCTATGGCCCAGCCGACGACCGACTCGGTCTCCGGGCGGGGCACGAAGACGCCGGGGCCCACCTGGAGCTCCAGATAGCGGAAGAAGGCGCGGCCGGTGATGTGTTGCAGCGGTTCGCGGGCCTCGCGGCGGGCCACGGCCTCCCAGTAGCGGGCGTCGAAGTCCGCGTCCTTGACCGTGTGCAGTTCACCCCGCTTCACGCCGTGCACGAAGGCGGCCAGCTCCTCCGCGTCGAAGCGCGGCGAGGGCACGCCGGCGTCGGCCAGCCGCTGGGTGGCCTGGGCCACCTCGGCAAGCAGCAGGTTCACTGGTCGTCCTCCACCCGTTTCGTACGGACGTGTCTTACTGCCGTGGCCGCTGCGCGGTCACTGCGCGGCGGCGAGCTTGGCAGCGGAGTCGGCGTCCACGCACGCCTGGATCACGGCGTCCAGGTCCCCGTCGAGGACCTGGTCGAGGTTGTACGCCTTGAATCCGACGCGGTGGTCCGAGATGCGGTTCTCCGGGAAGTTGTACGTCCGGATCTTCTCGGAGCGATCGACGGTGCGGACCTGGCTGCGGCGCTGGTCCGCGGCCTTGCTCTCGGCCTCCTCCTGGGCGGCGGCGAGCAGCCGCGACCGCAGGATGCGCAACGCCTGCTCCTTGTTCTGGAGCTGGCTCTTCTCGTTCTGGCAGGAGGCGACCACCCCGGTCGGGAGGTGGGTGATGCGCACGGCGGAGTCGGTGGTGTTGACCGACTGGCCGCCGGGGCCGGACGAGCGGTAGACGTCGATCCGAAGGTCGTTCGGGTTGATCTCGACGTCGATCTCCTCGGCCTCCGGGGTCACGAGGACGCCGGCGGCGGAGGTGTGGATGCGGCCCTGGGACTCGGTCGCGGGCACGCGCTGGACGCGGTGCACCCCGCCCTCGTACTTCAGTCGGGCCCACACGCCCTGGCCGGGCTGAGTGGCTCCCTGGCCGCCCTTGGTCTTCA
The DNA here is from genome assembly GCF_040653095.1 of Streptomyces sp. NPDC048057. NCBI lineage: Bacteria > Bacillati > Actinomycetota > Actinomycetes > Kitasatosporales > Streptomycetaceae > Streptomyces > Streptomyces sp. NPDC048057. The sequence continues at coordinate 202,567 of NZ_JBEZNF010000013.1, read as the reverse complement.
CGGCGACCTGGACGTCCTTGTAGCCGCCCAGCTCGGACTCGGTGGCGTCGATGATCTCGGTCTTCCAGCCGGCACGCTCGGCGTAGCGCAGGTACATCCGCAGCAGGTCGCCGGCGAAGAGGGCGGACTCGTCGCCGCCGGCGCCGGCCTTGACCTCCAGGATGACGTCCTTGTCGTCGCTGGGGTCGCGGGGGACCAGCAGCAGCCGCAGCTTCTCCGTGAGTTCCTCGCGCCGCTGCTCCAGCTCCTTGGCCTCGGCGGCGAAGTCCGGGTCGTCGGCGGCGAATTCGCGGGCGGTCTCGATGTCCTCGCCGGTCTGCTTCCAGGAGCGGTAGGCGGCGACGATCGGCGTCAGCTCGGCGTACCGCTTGTTCAGCTTCCGCGCGTTCGCCTGGTCGGCGTGCACGGCGGGGTCGGCGAGCTGCTTTTCGAGATCGGCGTGCTCGGCGACGATTTCTTCGACCGCCTCGAACATCGTGGCTCCTGGGTTCTCTGTGGGGTGCTGCTGCGCTGCTGCGCCGCCGGCGAAGGGGGGTGACGTCCTCGTGCGGGACGTCAAAGCGCCGGTCCCGGCCGCCCGGCGAAGGGGCGGCCGATGACCGGCGCAGACGGCTCGCTACTTCTTGGCGGAGCCGGCGGCCTTGCCGAAGCGGGCCTCGAAGCGGGCCACGCGGCCACCGGTGTCGAGGATCTTCTGCTTGCCCGTGTAGAACGGGTGGCACGCGGAGCAGACCTCGGCGCGGATGGTGCCGGCCTCGATCGTGCTGCGGGTGGTGAACGACGCGCCACAGGTGCAGCTGACCTGCGTCTCGACGTACTCGGGGTGGATGTCGCGCTTCAAGGTGTCTCCTAGTTTCGGGAGGGCGCCGGGTCGCTCGGGCGGATTGCTCGGGCGTGAACCGGGGCCGACGTACCAGTCTGCCAGGACCGGCCGTATCTCCCAAAACCGGGGGCGGAACGGAACTATTCCCCCGCGCGCGCCCCGGCCCACGTGCGCGGGCGCTAACGCTCCGTGCCGGTTTCGGTGCCGGGCGCGGAGGGGGTGCTGCGGATGACGGAGCCCGCGTCGGACTTGTCAGCCGCGGAGTCCTTGAGGGCCTCGGCCGGGATCGGCTGGTCCGCCCTCAGGGCGCTCCAGACCTGCCGGGAGGCGCTGTCGAGGGGGACGACGCGGTTGGGGTCCGCCGCGTCGTAGACGACGGGCAGGGTGACCATCTGGACGTCGTCGGGGCCGATGCCGCTGAGGGAGCGGGCGAAGCCGACCAGCTTCGACACGGAGGCGAGCTGGGAGTCGGGGGTGATCGCCTTGGTGGCGGTGTCGGCGACGTCGAGGAGCTTCGTCGGGTTCGTCAGCAGGCCGATGTCCTTCACCTGGGCGATGAACGCCTTCATGAACGCCTGCTGGAGCTGGATGCGCCCCAGGTCGCTGCCGTCGCCGACGCTCTTGCGGGTGCGGACCAGACCGAGCGCCTGCTCCCCGTCCAGGTTGTGGGTGCCGGGCGGGAGGTCGAGGTGGCTGTCGGGGTCCTTGATGGGCTCGGTGGTGGTGATCTCGACGCCGCCGAGGGCGTCGACGAGCTTCTTGAAGCCGGTGAAGTCGACCTCGATGTAGTGGTCCATGCGGATGCCGGACATCCGCTCCACGGTCTTGACCGCGCAGGCCGGGCCGCCGACCTCGTACGCCGTGTTGAACATGACGTCGCGCTCGGCGGATATGCGCTGGCCTTCGGGGCCGGTGCAACTCGGCCGGGAGACGAGGGTGTCGCGGGGTATGGAGACCACGCTCGCCTCCTTGTGGCCCGGGTAGACGTGGACGACCATCGCGGTGTCCGAGCGCCCGGCGCCCTCGTCGCGGCCGTACTCGCCGTTGTCGCCGGAGCGGGTGTCGGAGCCGAGGACGAGGATGTCCATCGAGCCGGTGTCGACGTCGGCGGGGCGGTCCTTGTTGTCGAGCTGGGCGTTGATGTCGACGCCCTTGAGGTTGCCGTCGAGCTTGACGTAGGCGAGGCCGAGGCCGCCGCCCCCGATGAGCACCAGGGCGGCTGCGGACCAGGCGGCGACGGCCACGGCCGTACGACGGCCGGAGCGCGGCTTGCGACGGCCGCCGCGGCCCGCGTCCCCGCTGCCTATTCGGCTCCCGCCGGTGCTGTGCTCGGCCATGGTCTCTCCCGGCTCCTCCGTCGCGGCTGCGGCCCGTACGACCCCTGCGACAGCCGCGGCTTCTATGGCGTTCTGTCGTGCCTGTGGATTTTTGTTCCGCCTCGGTTAGGACGTCGACATCTTCGGAAGGGTTGCACGCGGGTGTGAGAGCAGGGTGAGAAAACGGTCGCCGACCCCTGTGGGGAGGGTCACCGTACACAGTGGTGCGCAGCCGTACGCATGCGGCAGGCCCCGCCACCACGGGGGTGACGGGGCCTGGCGTCCGTACTGCGCGTCGAGCGCGTCCAGCAGTGCGCCTGCGTCAGTCGCCGTTGCCGACCGACGGGGTCGTCTTCTGGATCTGGAGCAGGAACTCCGCGTTCGACTTGGTCTGCTTCATCTTGTCGAGCAGCAGCTCGATCGCCTGCTGCTGGTCGAGGGCGTGCAGCACCCGACGCAGCTTCCAGACGATGGCGAGCTCCTCGCTGCCGAGCAGGATCTCCTCCTTGCGGGTGCTGGACGCGTCGACGTCCACCGCGGGGAAGATGCGCTTGTCGGAGAGCTTCCGGTCGAGCTTGAGCTCCATGTTGCCGGTGCCCTTGAACTCCTCGAAGATCACCTCGTCCATGCGCGAGCCGGTGTCGACCAGCGCGGTGGCCAGGATGGTCAGCGAGCCGCCGTCCTCGATGTTGCGCGCCGCACCGAAGAACCGCTTCGGCGGGTAGAGCGCGGTCGAGTCGACACCACCGGACAGGATGCGTCCGGAAGCGGGGGCCGCGAGGTTGTACGCACGGCCCAGGCGGGTGATGGAGTCCAGCAGGACGACCACGTCGTGACCCAGCTCGACGAGGCGCTTGGCGCGCTCGATGGCCAGCTCGGCGACGGTGGTGTGGTCCTCGGCCGGGCGGTCGAAGGTCGAGGAGATGACCTCGCCCTTCACCGACCGCTGCATGTCGGTGACCTCTTCCGGACGCTCGTCGACGAGGACGACCATCAGGTGGCACTCGGGGCTGTTGACCGTGATGGCGTTGGCGATCGCCTGGAGGATCATGGTCTTGCCGGTCTTCGGCGGGGCCACGATCAGACCGCGCTGGCCCTTGCCGATCGGCGACACGAGGTCGATGATCCGCGTGGTCAGCACGCCGGGGTCGGTCTCCAGCCGGAGCCGGTCCTGCGGGTACAGCGGGGTGAGCTTGTTGAACTCCGGCCGCCCGCGGCCCGATTCGGGCGCCATGCCGTTGACGGAGTCCAGTCGGACCAGCGCGTTGAACTTCTCGCGGCGCTCGCCCTCCTTCGGCTGACGGACCGCGCCGGTGACGTGGTCGCCCTTGCGCAGGCCGTTCTTGCGGACCTGGGCGAGGGAGACGTACACGTCGTTCGGTCCCGGCAGGTAGCCGGAGGTGCGGATGAACGCGTAGTTGTCGAGGATGTCGAGGATGCCCGCGACGGGGATCAGGACGTCGTCGTCGGAAACCTGCGGCTCACCGGCGAAGTCCTCACGGCCGCGACGGCCGCGACGGTCGCGGTAGCGACCGCGCCGACCGCGGCGACCGCCGCCGTCCTCGTCGAAGTCGTCCTGCTGGCTGCTCTGCTGCTGACGCTGACCGCCCTGCTGCTGACGCTGGCCGCCCTGCTGGTCGTCGCCCTTGCCACGGCTGCGGTCGCGGTCGCGGTCGCGGTCACGCTGACGCTCGCGGCGGTCACCGCGCTGGCCGCGCTCACCGCGCTCCTTGCGGCCCTCGCCGTCCTGCGTCGACGCGGAGGCGCCCACGGCGGCCTCGGCCTTGGCGTCCGCCTGCGGCTCCGCCTTGGCCTCCTTGGCCGCGCTCTCCTTGGCGGCACCGGCCTCGGCGGTCTCGGCGTCGGGGCTGCCCGCGGGAGCGGTGGCGCGACGGCGACGGCGCTCGCCGGCCGGCTGGTCGTCGCTGGCCGGCTGGCCGGGGATGTCGATCTGCTGCTGGGTCGCGGCCTTCTCGGCAGCGGTGGACGCGCCCTCGGTAGCGGCAGCCGCCGCCTCGCCCGTACGCGCCTTGGAGGTGGTGCGGCGCTTCGGCTTGGCCTCGGCGCCCTTCGCCTCCGGCTCGGCGGTCTTCTTGGCCGCAGTGGCTCCGCCGCCGGCCTGCGCCTCCTTGATGACCTCGATCAGCTGGCTCTTGCGCATGCGCGCGGTGCCCCTGATCCCGAGGCCGGACGCGACCTGCTGCAGCTCCGCCAGGACCATGCCCTCAAGGCCGGTGCCGGAACGGCGGCGCCGGGAGGTGGTGCCGGAGGCAGCACCTGCGGCGGGCGCGGTGGTGTCGACGTTCGCGTCGGCAGTCACGCCCATCAGATCGGTGGTGTCGCTCACGAAGGGTCCTTCCCTGGAGCGGACGTCGGCCATCTGGCTCGGCGACCGGTTGTGCTGTCCGACTGCGGTCCACTTGTGTGGCCGTGTCGGGGCGGTGGTCCCCGCCGGGTCTGAGTACGGCGGAGAGGCAGAAACATGCAATCCGGCCCGAGGTCCCCCTGCTCGGCCCACTCCGCGACGGAGCGGGAGGTGTCGTGCCGGTTCCGGAGCGTGCTCGCTACTGCTCAGGCAGGCTGCTCAGGCAGTAGGGGAGGCTCCCGGAAGAATTGGTGGTCCCGATTCGGGACGCGAAGCTCCGAGCCACAAAGGCTTCGGTTGCAGACTTGAGGTTAACACTACCGGCTCCAACAAACATTCCCCCTCTCCCTCACCGGCAATCTCGTGTTCTTGCGATTCACCGTGCGCTGCGACGGGACGTGGCGGTGCGTCCCGCGCGGTGAATCCGCTCCCGGCGGGATCACCCGGGAAGGGAGTCACCCGTCCCCTCACCGGCCCCTCCCACCTGCGACGGACCCCCGTCCCCCGGCTCGGCGAACGACGGAGCGGCGTCCGGGGCCACCATCGGCAGCACGCTCGCCCCGGCGGTGTCGAAGGCGAGCCGGTTCGCGGCCCAGCCCTCGCCCGCGAGCCGTGCGACCTTGTCGGCGACGCCGTGCTCGGCCAGCGCGAGCACCGTGGGGCCCGCACCGGAGATGACTGCAGGGACGCCGTCCGCGCGCAGTCGGTTGACAAGGTCCACGCTCTGCGGCATCGCCGGCGCGCGGTACTCCTGGTGGAGCCGGTCCTCCGTGGCGGGCAGCAGGAGTTCGGGACGCCTGGTCAGGGCCTCGACGAGGAGGGCGGCGCGTCCGGCGTTCGCGGCGGCGTCCACATGGGGGACGGTGCGCGGCAGCAGTCCGCGGGCCGTCTCCGTGAGCACCGGCTTCGCGGGGACGAAAACCACCGGAACGACGGAATCGGCCGGGTCCATCCTGATGGCCCGCGCGGCCCCGCCGTCGCTCCAGGCGAGCGTGAAACCGCCGTACAGACAGGCCGCGACGTTGTCCGGGTGCCCCTCGATCTCGGTCGCGAGCTCCAGCAGCGCGGTCTCGTCGAGGCGGGCGTCGCCCCCTATCGTCACGGCCCTGGCGGCAACGATCCCGGCGCAGATCGCCGCGGACGACGAGCCGAGGCCCCGACCGTGCGGAATGCGGTTGGCGCAGACGACCTCCAGGCCGCGCGGCTGCCCGCCGAGCAGGTCGAAGGCCGTGCGCAGGGAGCGTACGAGCAGGTGGCTCTCGTCGCGGGGCAGCGTCGACGCGCCCTCACCCGCGATGTCGATGTGCAGACCGGAGTCCGCGACCCGTACGACGACGTCGTCGTACAGCCCCAGGGACAGCCCGAAGGCGTCGAAGCCGGGGCCGAGGTTGGCACTGGTGGCGGGCACGCGCACTCGGACGGCGGCGGCGCGGAACGCTGGACCGGCCATCGCTCGATGACACTCCTTGGTTCTCAACTGACGTGTGCTGACTGCTGCCTGCTGCTGGTGCGTGGCGGTGTGCGGCATCGGGGACCAGGCGCCCGGGGGCCGAAGACGGCGACGACACCGCAACTGCACCGCTGCACAGACATATGCGGTGGGTGGGTTCGGTACAGCCTATCGAAGGAAGGTTCTGCCGCGACATAGGGCGCACAGGAGGCGCACGATGCGTGTCGCGAGCCTCCTGTGCCCCGATGTCCGCTGTTCCCCGGCTTGGGACGGATCCCACCGGGGTATTGCTCCCGTTCCGTCGCCCGCGCGGCCGTGGCCAGCGCGTACGCCGCGCCGGGGCGCGGCCGCGGACGCCGGCGCACGGGCGACGCCCAAGTGCCTCAGGCCAGCCCGAGGTGCTCCGCGGCCGTCGGCGCGTCGACCGGGACGGTGACCGGCTGCGGCGCGCCCGCGACGGCCCAGTCCGGGTCCTTCAGACCGTTGCCGGTGACGGTGCAGACGATCCGCTGGCCCGGGTCGACCTTGCCGGCTTCGGCGGCCTTGAGGAGACCGGCGACCGACGCCGCGGACGCGGGCTCCACGAAGACGCCCTCCTGCGAGGCCAAGAGGCGGTAGGCGCGCAGGATCTCACGGTCCGTCACCTCGTCGATGAAGCCGCCGGACTCGTCGCGGGCGGCGAGCGCCTGCTGCCAGGACGCCGGGTTGCCGATCCGGATCGCGGTGGCGATGGTCGAGGGGTCCTTGACGACCTCGCCGCGGACGATCGGCGCGGAGCCGGACGCCTGGAAGCCCCACATGCGGGGGGTGCGGGTGGCCGGCCCGTCGGCGGCGTACTCCCGGTACCCCTTCCAGTACGCGGTGATGTTGCCGGCGTTGCCGACCGGCAGCACGTGGACGTCGGGGGCGTCGCCGAGGGCGTCGACGATCTCGAAGGACGCCGTCTTCTGCCCCTCGATCCGGTACGGGTTGACGGAGTTGACCAGCGCCACCGGGTAGTTCTCGGACAGGTTCCTGGCCAGGTCCAGGCAGTCGTCGAAGTTGCCGTCGACCTGGAGGATCTTCGAGCCGTACACCAGGGCCTGCCCCATCTTGCCCAGCGCGATCTTGCCGCGGGGCACCAGGACCGCGCAGACCATCCCCGCGCGCACGGCGTAAGCCGCGGCGGAGGCCGAGGTGTTGCCGGTGGAGGCGCAGATGACGGCCTTCGCGCCCTCCTCCTTGGCGCGGGTGATCGCCATCGTCATCCCGCGGTCCTTGAAGGAGCCGGTGGGATTGGCGCCCTCGACCTTGAGGTGCACCTCGCAGCCCGTGCGCTCGGAGAGCACCTGCGCCGGTACGAGCGGCGTACCACCCTCACGGAGCGTGACGACCGGGGTCGTGTCGGTCACCGGAAGCCGGTCCCGGTACTCCTCGATGATGCCGCGCCACTGGTGGGTCATTGCTGGTTACTCCCCTTCAACACGCATGATGCTGGCGACACCGCGCACGGTGTCGAGCTTGCGCAGCGCCTCAACGGTCCCCGAGAGGGCCGCGTCGGGCGCGCGGTGGGTGACGACGACGAGGGACGCCTCGCCGTCGCTGTCTGGACGGCCCTGCTGGCGAACGGTGTCGATGGACACCCCGTGCTCGGCGAAGACCGTCGCGACCTGGGCGAGGACGCCCGGCTTGTCGGCCACGTCGAGGCTGATGTGGTACCGCGTCACCACGTCGCCCATCGGGCTCACGGGCAGCTGGGTGTACGCGGACTCCCCCGGGCCGGTGGCCCCGGCGAGCTTGTTGCGGCAGACCGCGACCAGGTCGCCGAGGACCGCGGACGCGGTGGGCGCGCCACCGGCGCCGGGGCCGTAGAACATCAGCTGCCCGGCGGCCTCCGACTCCACGAAGACCGCGTTGTACGCCTCGCGGACGGAGGCGAGGGGGTGGCTGAGCGGGATCATCGCGGGGTGGACGCGCGCGGTGACGGACTGCCCGTCGGCGGCGCGCTCGCAGATGGCGAGCAGTTTGACCGTGCAGCCCATGCGCTTGGCGGAGGCCATGTCGGCGGCGGTGACCTCGGTCAGTCCCTCGCGGTGGACGTCGTCGAGGCGGACCCGGGTGTGGAAGGCGATGCCGGCGAGGATGGCGGCCTTGGCGGCGGCGTCGAAGCCCTCGACGTCGGCGGTCGGGTCCGCCTCCGCGTAACCGAGGGCGGTGGCCTCGTCCAGCGCCTCCGAGTAGCCGGCGCCGGAGCGCTCCATCTTGTCGAGGATGAAGTTCGTCGTGCCGTTGACGATGCCGAGGACGCGGTTGACCTTGTCGCCGGCGAGCGATTCGCGCAGCGGCCTGATCAGCGGGATCGCGCCGGCGACGGCGGCCTCGAAGTAGAGGTCGCGGCCGTGCTGCTCGGCGGCGGCGTACAGCGTCGCGCCGTCCTCGGCGAGCAGGGCCTTGTTCGCGGAGACGACGGAGGCGCCGTGCTCGAACGCGGTGGTGATCAGGGTGCGGGCGGGCTCGATGCCGCCGATGACCTCGATGACGACGTCGATGTCGCCCCGTTTGACCAGGGCGGTGGCGTCGGTGGTGACGAGGGCCGGGTCGATGCCCTCGCGGACCTTGGAGGGCCGCCGCACGGCAACCCCCGCGAGCTCCACGGGGGCGCCGATCCTGGCCGCGAGGTCGTCGGCGTGCGTCGTCATGATGCGCGCCACCTCTGAGCCGACGACTCCACAGCCCAGCAGCGCCACCTTCAGCGGACGCGTACGCATCATGCGACCTCGTTTCTCATCACTTCTACGGTTGGACCAGTCTCACTCACCGGACAGCATTTTCTATCCTCGGTCCGGCATCCGAGACGTCTATCTCACTTAACCGACGTCCAGACGCAGGAGATCTTCCTCCGTCTCGCGCCGGACGATCACTCGTGCCGCGCCGTCGCACACCGCGACGACCGGGGGCCGCAGTGCGTGGTTGTAGTTGCTGGCCATCGAGCGACAGTACGCGCCCGTCGCCGGCACCGCGATCAGGTCGCCCGGCGCCAGGTCCGCCGGCAGGAAGGCGTCCTTCACCACGATGTCACCGCTCTCGCAGTGCTTCCCGACGACCCGGCTGAGCACCGGCGCGGCGGTGGAGGTGCGGGAGACCAGGACGACGCTGTACTCGGCGTCGTACAGCGCGGTGCGGATGTTGTCCGACATGCCGCCGTCGACGCTGACGTACGTCCGCAGGCCCTCCAGCGCCTTGATGGTGCCCACCTCGTACAGGGTGAACGCGGTGGGTCCGACGATGGCCCGGCCCGGCTCGACGGAGATCCGCGGGGTGCGCAGCCCGGCGGCGTCACACTCACGAGTGACGATCTCGTGGAGCGCCTTGGCGATGTGGCGCGGCTCGCGCGGGTCGTCGTCGGCGGTGTACGCGATGCCGAGCCCGCCGCCGAGGTCGATCTCGGGCAGTTCGACGCCGTGCTCGTCGCGGACGCGCTTGAGCAGTCCGACGACGCGGTGGGCGGCCACCTCGAAGCCGGAGGTGTCGAAGATCTGCGAACCGATGTGGGAGTGGATGCCGAGCAGTTCGAGGCCGTCGAGGGCGAGCGCCCGGCGCACTGCCTCCGCGGCCTGTCCGCCGGCGAGCGGGATGCCGAACTTCTGGTCCTCGTGGGCGGTGGCGATGAACTCGTGGGTGTGCGCCTCCACGCCGACGGTGACCCGGATCAGCACCCGCTGGCGCACGCCCCGGCGCTGGGCGGCGTGCGCGACCTGCGCGATCTCCTGGAAGGAGTCGAGCACGATGCGTCCGACGCCGGCGTCCATCGCCTGCTCGATCTCCCGCGCGGACTTGTTGTTGCCGTGGAAGGCGATCCGCTCGCCGGGCATCCCGGCGTCGAGCGCGGTGCGCAGTTCGCCGCCGGAGCAGACGTCGAGGTTGAGCCCCTCCTCGTGCAGCCAGCGCACGACGGCCTTGCTGAGGAACGCCTTGCCCGCGTAGAAGACGTCCGCGTCCTTGCCGAACGCCTCGGCCCAGGCGCGGCAGCGGGTGCGGAAGTCCTCCTCGTCGAGGACGTACGCGGGGGTGCCGAACTCCTCCGCGAGCCGCGTCACCTCGATCCCGCCGACGGTGGCGACGCCGTCCTCGGAGCGGGTGACCGTACGGGACCAGATCTTCGGGTCCAGGTGGTTCAGGTCCGCCGGCGGCGCGCTGTAGTGGCCTTCGGGCAGGACGTCGGCGTGACGGGGCCCGGCGGGGTGGGCGGAACGGCTCATCGTCGTGTCTCTCTCACAAGTGATGGGGGGCGCTGATGCCGAGCAGGGACAGGCCGCCGGCGAGCACCGTCCCGGCGGCTTCGGCGAGCGCGAGCCGGGACCGGTGGGCGGCCGTGGGTTTCTCCCCGCCCAGGGGCAGCACGGCGTGCTGGCCGACGAGCAGCGCGTCGGCGGTGACCACGAGGTGCCGGGCGAGCCGGTCGGGCGCGCCCAGCCGGGCGGCGGACGCGACGGCGCCCGGCAGGTCGACGATCGCCCGTTCCAACTCGTCGTCGCGTCCGTCGGGGGCGTATGCGTCGGGGGAAAACCCCAGGTCGGCGGCGTTGCGGAGCAGGGCGCGGGCGCGGGCATGCGCATATCGCGCGGTGAAGAGGGGGTTGCTCTCGTGCTGCCGCAGCAGGTGCTCCCCGGGGCGCGGCAGGTCGTGCGCGGCCACGGAGAGGAAGGCCCATCGGGTGGCGTCGGTCCCGAGGGCGTCGGTGGTGTCGGGGTGGTCGCGCACGTCGACGGGCGCGGTGGGGCCGAGCCCCTGGGTACGGCGCAGCAGCACGACCGCGTCGTGCCAGACGGCCGCGCGGTCGCCGCGGTCGACCGCCGCTGCGTGCGCGGCGTACGCCCGTACCTGCTCGACGGCGTCCTCGACGTCCCGGCGCCGACGGTCCGCGCCCTCGTCGAGCGTGATGTTCAAGAACCCGGGCCCGGTGACGTCCACCCCGGCGATGCCCGGCTCCCGCGCGATGCGCTCCCCGAGGGCCCGCGCGACGACGACGGGCGGCTGTCCGGCCGCTCCCGCGAGCCGCAGCGCGACGTTGGTGGCGTAGTCCCCGCACCCGCCGGGCCGGGGCCGCTCCACCTTCACCGTCTGCGGCACGGGCACCCGCAGCACACCGTCCTCGACGGCGCGGCGCACGGCGTGCAGCACGGTGCGGGAGAGCTCGGCGGGGGTCACGGGACAAGCGTAGGCGAGGAGGTGGGGCCGATAGCGAACCCGTTTCGCGATGCGGTCAGCCCCGCGCGCTCCCGGCCCGCCCGGCCCCGCGCCTGTCGTCCACGGCCGGCGGCCCCTCCCGCAGCATCAACTGACGCACGAGCCGCACCAGGTCGGCCGGCTCGAAGGGCTTCGCCAAGAACGCGTCCACCCCGGCGGCGATCCCGCTCTCCACCTCGTACTGCGTGCACGCACTGATGATCGCCACGGGCAGATGACTGGTCCCCGGGTCCTCCCGCAACCGAGCGGCGGTCCGGAGCCCGTCGAGCCGCGGCATCACCACGTCGAGCGTGACGACGTCCGGCCGCACCTCCCGCACGACCTCCAGGCACTCGGCACCATCGGCCGCGGTCACCACCTCAAAGCCCTCCAGCTCAAGGTTGACCCTGATCAACTGCCGAATGACGCGGTTGTCATCGACAACGAGCACCCGCCCGGACGCACCTGACACAACTTGAGAGTAGGTCGGCCGGCGCGGCTGCGTCCGGGTTTTCCCCACTTCCACCCCCTCCGGGGGAACCGAAACCACTCTCCCGCCCCACTTCCCGCCACGAAATACCTGTTCACGGGCACCCTTCCGGAGCTGGTAGTGTTCTACCCGTCACGCCGACGGGACACCGCGGCGGACGGTGCGCCCCCGTAGCTCAGGGGATAGAGCAACGGCCTCCGGAGCCGTGTGCGCAGGTTCGAATCCTGCCGGGGGCACCAAAAAATCAGGGCCTTGAACTGCAGGGATGCAGGACAAGGCCCTTTGTGCATGCCCGGGAAAGGGATGCCGGCCGGTCAGGCGGCCTCTTCGTCTCGCGGCGGCAGGAAGAACGGCCGGGGTATCAGGTCCGCGAAGCCGAAGTCGCCGAAGTCGGGGTCCAGGACGGCGCGGCCGATGAACTCCGATGCCGTCATGTCGAACCTGTTCCACTCCGCGCCCAGCTCGTCCGACCACAGGGCCAGGGTGGGCCAGTCGTTCGGGGATCCGGAATCCGCGAGCCAGAACAGCTTCTGGTCCGACGTGCCGTAGCCCCAGGGAATCAGGCCCGTCGTCCCGGGCCGGTAGATCGCGTGCGGTGCGTACACCGAATGCCGTTCGTCCTCGCTGCCCGGTTCGGGCGCACAGCGCAGTTCGACCTGCCAGCTGATGAGCGTGTCGGCCCATGACCCGTCGCCGACGGATGTCAGCGCGTAGGCCCCGCAGAACTCACCCGGCCCGAAGGCCGCGCATAAACGCTTGTAGTCGTCGGGGAGTTCGAGTTCCAGTGCGCTCTCCACGTCGTCCCAGGAGAGCTTCAGCCGCTGATCCGTCCAGCCAGTGGCTTCCAGAAGGCGTTCCGTCCACATGTCGACCTCCTCTTGAGTCGGTGCACCGCAAGGTGGTCGAGCAACGTATCGAGGGGGACTGACACTCCCTCCAGATGACGAGTCGCCGGGTGGTCGGGCAGCACCGTAATGGACTGAGCGATCCAAAAGCTGGTACGGTCACGGGATGGCGCGACCGAGGACTTTTGACGAGGGGCGGGCCCTGGACGCGGCGATGCGGACGTTTTGGGAGAAGGGGTACGAGGCCGCTTCCACCCAGGACCTGTGCGATGCCACCGGGCTGGGCCGCAGCAGCATCTACAACACGTTCAAGAGCAAGCACGACCTCTTCGAGCGGGCGCTGACGCGTTACGTCGACATGACGACCCGTACGCAGCAGGAGGTACTGGAGGAGCCCGGGCGGTCGGGGGCCGAGCGGGTGCGGGCGTTGTTCGCGGTGATCGTCGAGAGTGAGACGGACCAGCGGCTCGGGGGGCGCAGCCTGGGGTGTTTGACCGTGAACACGCTGGTGGGGATGGCCGGGCGGGATCCGCGGACGGCCGCGATCCTGGAGCGGGACACGGCGCGGCGGCTGGCCATGATGCGGGCGGTGCTGGAGGACGGGCGGCGGGACGGGAGCATCACCGCGCCGCAGGACGCGGGGGCGCTCGCGCGGTTCGTGAACGCGACGATCGCCGGCATCCGGGTCTCCAGCCAGGGCGGCGCCGACCGGGCGGCGCTGGAGGCCATCGCCGAGGTCGCCGTCGCGGCGCTCACTTCCGTACGACCTGTGCGACCTGTGTAGGCACACCTGCACGGGGCGGCTTTTCGTCTGCGCTTGTTTTGGACTGAGCATTACACAATCGAGGGAGCTCTTCGTGGGCCGTTCCGTGTACGTGTTGGCGCTCGGCATCTTCGCCATGGTGACCAGTGAGTTCGCGGTCGCCGGGCTGATGCCGCAGATGGCCGAGGGGTTGGACGCGACCGTTCCGCAGATCGGGTACCTGATCACCGCGTTCGCGGTGGCGATGACGGTCGGCGGGCCCTTCCTGACCGTGACGCTCGCCCGGCTGCCGCCCCGTACCGCCCTGTTGTGCCTCTTCGCGGTCTTCCTCGTCGGCAACGTGCTGGCCGCGCTCGCCACCGACTACGTCGTCATGGTCGTGGCGAGGGTGATCACCGGCGTGGCCGCGCAGGCGTTCTTCGGCGTCGCCGTCTCGCTCGGGGTCCAACTCGCCCGGCCCGACCTGCGCGGGCGGGCGATCGCGGTCGTCATGAACGGGCTGATGCTCGGCACCCTGTTGGGGCTGCCGCTGTCCACGCTGGTGGGCGAGCGGTTCGGCTGGCGGGCCGCGTTCTGGGCGATCTCGGGGCTGGCGCTGGTCGCGGCGCTCGCCACCGTGCTCGGCGTGCCGCGTCTGGAGCGGATCGCGCCCGCGGGCGGGTTGCGGCGGGAGATGGGCGTCTTCCGCCGCCCCCGGCTGTGGCTGGCGATGACCACCGGCACCTTCGTCATCGGCGCCACCTTCTCGGCCTTCAGCTACCTCAATCCGATCCTGACCGAACTCACCGGCTTCGCCACCGGCACCGTGCCGCTGCTGCTGATCGCGTACGGCGCGGCGACCGTGCTCGGGAACACCGTCGTCGGACGGCTGGCGGACCGGTACGCCCTGCCCGTGCTCGCGGTGGGGCTCGCGCTCAACCTCCTCTTCCTCAGCGGGTTCGCGCTCCTCGCCGACGTGCCCGCGCCGGCCGTGGCCTTCCTGCTCGGCATCGGGCTGGTCGGCGTCACCATGAATCCGGCGATGGTCACCCGCGTCCAGCGCGCCGGCAACACCAGCCCCTTGGTGAACACCGTGCACTCCTCCTTCATCACCGCCGGCGTGATCATCGGCTCCTCCCTGGGCGGCGTCGCCATCGAACGGTTCGGGCTGCGCGCGCCGTTGTGGCTGGGTGCGGTGTTGGCGGTCGCCGGGCTGGCCACGGTGGTGCCGGAGCTCGTACGGCGTCGGGCCCGCGCCGCCACGGAACCCGCGCCGCCGCGGGCGGCAGCAGTCGTGTGCGCGCCTGGTGGGTGTGGAGCGCGGCGGGGACCCTCGTCCTGCTCGGGGGGTACCGGGGTGGCTGGGCGCTGACCACCGCCCATCCGGCCGGGACCGGCCTGCCGGGACCGGCCTCGGCCCGGGGCCGCCTCCAAGCCAGCGGCTGGGCCCGTGTGCGAACTGTCTGCGGGTCTGCTGCTCCTCGACGCAGCAGCGGGCGGGCCCGCCCATGCAGCTCGGTTCCCGGTCGGGGTGGCTTACAACCCGTGTTCGTCCATCAGGCGCATCAGATTGCGCTTGCGCTTCTGGTCGGTCCTCAGCTCGGTGACGTACGCGGCAAACTCCTCAGGCGAGTCGAGGTGACGATGGCAGTCACGCATGCTCAGCAGCAGGCCGACGAGCCGCTCGTAGACGTCGTTGCCGACCTGCCGGGCGAGCGGGGCCGCCAGACGCCGATAGGCGGCGAGCGCGTCACGGGGGCGGACGGCACGCGACTGATCGGCCAGGGCGAGCCACTGGTGGTCGTACGCGCCGAACTCCGCGGCGGCTTCCCACGCGGCGTCCCCGTCCCCGTCGTCCAGCAGCGCGTCGACCAGGACGGGGGCGCCGCGCACCGCCCGCTGCTCGGCGTCCGCACGCAGGAGGTCCAGTGCTTCCGTGCGCTCGGTGGGCCAGCGGTCGACGGCCCTGGAGGCGGCGCGGAGCTGACGGTAGGCGAGCAGGGTGCGGCGGGCGGCGAAGTGGTCGCGACGCAGGACGGCGGCCGCGGGCAGCCGGTCCTCCCGGGCGTGTCGGTCGGCGAGGTAGTCCACGAGGGCCGTGTCGACCACGGCGAGGTCGTCGGTGTCCCTGATGCCGCGCTCGGCCCATGACAGCGCCTCGTCGAAGCGGCCCGCGGCCTCCAGTTCCCTCGCGATGAGCAGATGTGTGTGGCCGCTCGGCGCGAGGTCGGCGGCGTGCACGGCGATCACGGTGTCGAGGTCGCGTCCCGCTCTGGCCAGCCGTTGCAGCAGGTCCTTCTCGGACCAGCCGGAGCGGTTGGCCTGCCACGCCTCGACCGCGTACCGGCGCAGGGCGTCCATCCCGCGGTCCCCGAGCAGGTCCTCGTAGTCGAGGGGGTCGAGGTCCGTCAGGTCGGCAGCGTCGTCGAGCGCGTGGTCGACCAGCCAGCGGGCCAGTTCCTCCGGGACGGGCGGTGCGGCGCGGCATGCTTCGTGGTGGGCGTCGGCGAGGTCGGTACCGAGAGTCCCAAGTCCTCCGTCGGAGTCGTCGACGCTCTCCACGACCTCGGCCAGCAGCCGGATGGCGTCCTGCGCCAGCTCGATCGCGTCGGCCGCCCGGCCCGAGCCGGTCAGCTCCCTGATCACGGCCGCCACCTGCCCGGCCTGGTCGGCGTAGGCGCGGGCGTCGGCGTACTCGACGTGGCCGTACTGGGCGAACGGGCCGATGTCGAGCAACTCGCGGACGCGGGAGCGAACGCCGGCCAGGTCTCCCCCGGCGCTCGCGGCCCGCAGCTCCAAGCTGCGCCGAAGCCGTTCGTCCCCGGCCATCTGGTCCCGTACGAGGGTCAGCAGTTCCTCGTGCGGCAGCCCCGACAGCCAGGCGTCGAGCTGCCGCGCCCGGTCCCGGGCGGCGGTCCGCCGCACCGCCAGACCGTCCCCCTCGGCGAGCACGACCAGCCCGAGCGCGACCAGGTGCTTGCAGAAGTTGCCTTCCCGGCCGTACGGGCAGGTGCACGTGCCCGCCAAGCCTTCGGGCCCGGCCAGCGCCAACTTCGCCGCGTACCGTTCCGTACCGTGCACGACCGCGCTGACCCGGTCCTCCCCGAACTCGACCGCGGACACCGCATCGCGGTATCCCCGCCCGCGCTCGAAGGAACGTGCCCCGGCCAGTGCTTCCAGCGTCGCCTCGTTGAGATCCCGCACGACTCCCCGCACACAAGCTCGCGTTTCGTTGGACGGCCCGACCCTAACGAACTGCGGCCGGCCCCACCTTGCGATCCGGCCACGGCGACGGGCCACCCATTCCCCGCCGACGCTGCCGGCACCCCCGGGGAACCCCCGCCACTACGGAACCCGGGCCGCCGCCTTCGCCGCGAGCGACAACGTCTGGGCGCGGGACGGCGCCTGGGGGCTGCCCAGGTGGCTGAGGATGACGAGGGAGTCGCGGACGACGACCAGCACGAGCGTCTCGCGGACCGTGACCGCCTCGTACGTCACGGAGACGGTCGCGTGCCAGGACGCCGTGCCGACGCCGGCGGAGCCGTGGGGGGTGACGGTCTGTCGGGCCTGGTCGCCGTCGGGCCAGGTGAGGGTGTACGTACCGCAGCCGGCGAGGGCGCCCGCCGCGGCGTCCAGTTGGCGGCGGGCGGTTCTCGCGCCGGGGTACCAGCGCAGGACCTGTTGGAGGAAGGGGCCGCTGCTGCTCTGGGCGAAGGCGACCCGGGCCTCGACGGAGCCGGGGACGGTGGTGCGGTGGATCTCCAGCGCGTTGAGGCGCTGGACGCAGTCGGGGCGACTGGAGCGGGTCGGCGGATCGTTCTTCAGGATCGTCTTGGTGTAGCCGGCGGGGAGTTGGGCGGTGCTCAGCAGGGCGCGGGTGAGGGCGCCGGTCGTCGGGGCGGCCGGTCGGGTGGCGGGGCGGGGCGCGGTGGTGGGTGGTCGCGGGCCGGTGGTGCGGGGGCCGCCCGGGGCAGCGCCGGACGGACCGGGGCGCGGGCCGGCGCCGCTCGCCGTCGGGGTCGTGGTGCGGGGACGTCCGGACGTCGCACCGGGGCCGGGCGTGGCCGGGCCCGAGGGGGTGGCCGTCGGCGCGGCGGTCGTGGGCAGCGGTGACGGGACCTCGATCGTCGTGCCGTCCGGTCGCACCCGGTCGGCTCTGCCGTCTCCCCCGCCGTCGCCGCACGCGCCCGCCGTCGCGGCGAGCACCAGGCACAGCAGCACGGGACCGACGGCCCGGCGCCGACGGGGGCAGCAGACGCGAAGAGGGGCGGATTGCGGCGTCATCAAGGGGCTCCTGCGGGAGGGGTGCGGGAAGAAGGTGCGCGGGTCAGCGGGCGTAGCGGTACAGCAGGTCGCAGCGGAGCTCCGCCGCCTGGTGCACGTCGCTGTGCACCCGCTCCGGGAGGGAGCGCAGCAGCACGGCGGAGACCGCGCGCAGGACGGGGTCCTCGACGGCGACGAGGAGTTCGCCCGTCTCGCGCCGGCCGTCCGGGTCGACCCACAGGGCCGAGCCGCCGATGGCCAACGCGCGGCAGGCGAGGAAGGGATCGGTGACCGGGGCCGCGCCGTCCGCGCCGATCGGCGGCAGCGGCGACAGTTGGTCGATCGGTACGGGCGCGTCGTCCGGCCGCTCGGGCGGCGGCTGTCGCAGCACGCTCCCGCCGCCCGGTGCGTCCCCTGCGGCCACCGTGCCCGGCAGCAGGATCCGCCGCGGGCTCGTGTCGTCGGAGCCGGCCAACGGGATCCACACCGCCGCCGGGAGGACGAACAGCGCCACCGCGAGCGCCGGCACCCCGCGCGGGCGCGGTCGGCTGCGGCGTACCGCCGTCGCCGCGAAGGGCGCGAGCGCGCCGAAGAGGGTGGCCGTGGCCGCGACGGCCCAGCCGCGCGAGTCGAGGGCGCCCCAGTACGCGGTGGAGTCCGCGTTCCCGGCGGCCAGCGCGGCGCACAGGAACCAGGTGCCGAGCGGCAGCGCGAGGACGAGTCCGCTGAGGACGACGGCGGCGGCGCACGCCGGGGCGGAGCGCGGCCCGCCCGGCCGGGCGCGCGCGGCGCGGGCCAGGGCCGCGACCCAGGTGGTGAAGAGGGCGCCGCCGACGACGAGTGCGAGCGCCAGGGCGAGTTGGCGTCCGGTGCTGGCGTCGGCGAGCGAGAACGACGCGGTGAGCCCGTCGGCGGTGCCGGACTCCGCCGCCCAGTCGCCGGCCGCGCGGGCGGCGAGTTGCGAGCCGGCGAGGACGCCGAAGCCGAGGGCCGCTCCGGCGTACGCGGGCCGCGGTCCGTACGCGTCCGGGTGTCCGACGGCCGCCGCCCGCCACAGCGCGACGGTGACGACCCCGGCGAGCGCCCAGCCCGTGAGCGCGCCGGTGATGCGGTAGCCGGTGGCGATGCTGTCCGGGGTGAGGGCGGTGACCAGCAGCGCGAGGTCGGTGCAGACCAGTCCGGCGGCGAGGCCGGTGACCAGGCTCTCGGTCGGGCCGAGCCCCCACAGCCGCGTCGGGCGGGCCAGCACGTCGAGCCGGGCCCGCCGGGTGGGGTGGGTGGCGAGGCCGAGCGCCTGCACGACGCGGCGGCCCGGCGTCGGCGGCCGGTCCTTGAGGACGTACGCGGCCATGGCGTCCGGGTCGCGCGGATCGGCGGACGCGCGGACGTCCGCGTCGTGCTCCCGCACCCGCAGCACCGCGCACAGGGTGAGGCCGACGACGGCGAGGACCGCGGCCAGCCGCAGCGCCAGGGCGGTGCCGAGGGCGCCGGGGGCCCGCCAGACCTCGGTGGCCAGCGGGACGGTGACGCCGACGAGGAGGACCCACCCGGCGGCGAGCGCCAGCCGTACGCGTCCGACGTCCCGCGCGTCCAGGTGCGCCACCTCGTGGCGGAACACGGCCTCCACGTCCCGGCGCGGCAGCATCCGCAGGCCCGGGTCGACGACGACGCGCGGACGGCGCGCGCTGCCGGCGGCGCGGGCGCCGAAGCCGATGCGGGTGGTGCGCCGGACGACCAACTGCGGGGGCCGGCGCGCGCCGTGGGGTACGACGGAGGCCAGGGTGGCGGCGGTCCTCGGGTCGGCGGGTCCGGTGCGCCGCCGGGACAGGGTGAAGGCACGGGCCGCCGCCCGGACCAGGAGGGCGAGCAGCAACAGGGCGAGGGGGCCGCAGAGGACGAGAGCGGCCTGGTCGAGCCGTACGCCGTCGACGCAGCGGGTGAAGCCGGTGACGGTGTCCATCGGGTCGACGGGGCCGGCCGCGGACGGGTCGGGGAGGCAGGCGAGTTGGGCGCCGGGCCAGTGGGCGCGCTCCTTGACCAGCCACCACCAGGTCGCGAAGGACGCGCCGGCCGTGGCGACGAGGACGAGGAGGAAGAGGCGCGTGGTGGTCGGCCGGGGCAGCCGGCTGGCGCAGAGCACGGCGGCGGGGACGGGGTCGGGTGCGGTGCGGGGTGCGGTGCGGGCTTCGGTGGTCGTCACGGGCGTGGCCGCTTCCCGGGTGGTGGTGCCGGATGCAGTGAGGGTGTGGGGGGCGGCGGTACGGGTGGGAGCTCGTGCGCCCTTACGGGGCGTCGGTGGCGGCGCGGGGGCCGGCGGCCGGGTCGGGGTCCGCGCCGGTGCCGGGGCGGGCGTTCGGGCGACGGTCACCCGGGGGGAGCCCCGGGTCGGGGGACGGGTCGGGGTCCGGGCGGGAGCCCGTGGGCGCCGCCGGGCCCGTGTTCGAGCGAGGGGGCGAGCCGGGGTCCGTATCTCCGGGGCCGGAGCCCGAACCGACGTCCAGGGCTCCGGATGGTGCCGGCGTCGGGCCGACCAGGGCGACCACCAGCACGCAGCCGTACCGGTCCGCGTCGCCGCGCGACAGACCGCAGTCGCGGGCCTGGTCGACGGCCCACCGCAGCAGGTCGTCCCGGGGGAACGGCGCGGCGTCCGGGACCGGGTCGACCAGCGCGGCCCGGCGCTCCTCGGTCGCGTCCCCGCTCCGGCGCCGGCGCGCGCGGCGGCGGGCGAGTGCGGAGCCGCCGCGGCGGACGGCCCCGGCGGTGACGTCGGCGAGGAACTGGGCGACGAAGGCGACGAGCACGGGCAGCAGCACGGCCGTGTCGACGCCCGCGGTGAGCACCCCGCCGCCCGAGCGGCCGGGCCGCCCCGGCGCGTACGGCTGCTCGGCGTACGCGCGCCGGGCCTCGTCCAGGTGGGGCAACTCGTCCGGGGCGAGGGCGTGGACGACCTCCCGCAGCACGTCCGCGCCCGTACGGTCCGCGGTCACCGGTGTTCACCGCCCGCGGGCGCCGCACCGGCGCTCCCCCGGGTGCGGCGCAGGCGCAGCAGCAGGGCGCCGGCGGCCACGGCCGCGCCGCCGCCGAGGGCCAGCGGGAGGGGGGACGTACCCGTGGCGGCGAGTTCTTCGCGGGCGCCGGTGCCGGTCTGGGGGACGGGTCCGGCACCGCCCCCGTCGACGGGCGGGTCGTCGACCGGTGCGGCCGGGTCGGTCGGCGCGTCGGTCGGAACGGGCCGGAGCGACGGGTCCTCGGAGGCCGTGGGCGTGGGCGTGGGCGACGGGCTCCGGGTCGGCGTGGGTGACGGCGTGGCCGACGGGGAGGGCGAGGGCGACGGCCTGGCCGCGGCGACGGCGTACGACGCGGTGCCGTCCATGAGCGGCACCGGGTCGACGCCGGGGGCGATCTGGATCAGTCCCTGGGCCACGAACTGGAGCTTCTCGCCGACCTTCACGTCCTTGTCGAGGGTGATCCGCAGTCGTACCTTCGCGGTTCCCTTCGCCGGGATCGAGCCCGTGGACGGCAGCCCGCCGTCGACGGTGAGGAAGCCGGTGAGGGCGATCTGCCCCTGGCTGAGGCTGACGGGCCGCCAGGTGCCGGCCGTGGCGTCGTACCAGGTGAGAACGGTCTGCTGGGGCGTCAGCGCGGTGGCGGGCGGCGCGAGGCGCAGTCCGACGCCGACGATGAAGCTGTCGGTGATCGGAGTGTCCAGGGTGTTGTGGAACTCGACCTCGACGGTGAGCGGTCCGGCGACCGGGATCGGGCCCGAGGCCGGTGTGATCTTGGCGAAGGGGGCGACCGGGTCCGCCGCCTGGAGCGATGCGGAGGCGGCTGCGTACGCGGGTGTCGTCGGCGTCGCCGCCAACAGCCCTGCGGCGACGAGCACCGCCCACGGCACTGCGGCCCGCCGTCTCCGTAGGGACCCGGAATTCCGTGCACAGGACATGGGAACGCCCCCCTTTCAGGCGCACCCCCGTACGCCCCTCTGAATGCAGTGTCAGGGAGTGTGGCACGGAATTCCAGCACGGGCGGGAAACGAGCAGGAATTCCGCAGCCCTCTTCACCATGCATCAAAAAGGGGACCTGTTACGCCTGTTCAGAGTGGGGCTGAAGCGTTCGCCAGCCGGCCGGCGATGCCGAACGCAATTCTCGCCGCATTACGGGGAATCGGCATTGACGCACCTCGTTCGCAGGAATTTCGTACGGGTTTCACCGTCGTCACAGAAGGACGCGGGCGTCTCGCGGATCCCGCCCGAGCGCGACCCGCCGCCCGGCACGGGGAAGTCCGGACGGCGGGCCCAGGGAACGCGTCGGGGAACTGCTTCGGGGAGCTATGCCGCCGCGGGGCGGCGGCGCCAGGCCGGTTCCGTCGTGGCGATCCACCGCCGCAGCCGCCGCGTGATGTACGTGGCGTCCGGGCCGACGCCGTGCAGTCCGGCCGACAGGAAGGTGCGCTGCCCCTCCAACCCCATGAAGGCGAGCCCGGGGTGGACGGTCGACAGGCCGTACCGCTGGCGCGGGAGGCCGCGTCGGTCCAGGGCGCCGAGCGGGCGCAGGTACTCCAGGGCCGGGCGGTACCCGGTGGCGAGGACGACCGCGTCGACGTGTTCGCGTCTGCCGTCGGGCCAGCGCAGTTCGGTGCCGTCCGCCGCGGTGAACATCTCCCGGCGGTCCGGCTTCCCGCCCTCGACGGCGGCCCGGTAGGTGCCGTCGTCGTCGATCACCACCGTGAAGGAGGACTCGGTGAGCAGGGCCCCGATGGGGATGCGGGAGGCCGCTTCGACCACCTTCAGGAACGGTTCGTTGCCCTGGAAGGGGGCTCGGCTGTACCGGATCGGCTTGCGGGTGGCGAGGGTGACGTCGGCGTGGCCGGAGAGTTCGTGCGCGATCTGCACGGCGGAGTTGGCCGCACCGACGACGACCACCCGCTGGCCCGCGAAGGGTTCCGGCGAGCGGTACTCCGCGGAGTGCACGACCTTGCCCGCGTAGCCGGCGAGGCCGGGGATGTCGGGCCGGTGGGGGTTGCCGAAGTTCCCGGAGGCGGCCACGACGACGGCCGCGTGCAGCTGTTCGCCGGACTCGGTGGTCACGACGTACCCCTCGCGGTCGGCGACGACCGAGGTCACGCGGGTGCCGGTGCGTATCTCGCAGTCGAGCCGGGACGCGTAGTCCCTCAAGTACGCCGCGACCTCGTCGCGGACCGGGAAGTGGGACGGCTTCCCGGGGAAGGGCATGCCGGGGAGGGAGGACAGCCGGACGGGGGTGAAGACGACCAGGCTGTCGTAGTAGTGGGGCCAGGAGCCGACGGGTTCGGCGCCGGCCTCCAGGATGACCGGTCTGAAGCCGTGGTTGCGCAGGGTGAAGGCGGTGCCGAGCCCACATTGTCCGCCGCCGATCACTATTGCGGTGTCCATGTCTGTCGTATCCCTTCCCTAGGTACGTGCGAACTGCGAACGCCCCTCGCGCACCCGGCCGTCACTGCACCGCGGGCCTCCCGGGGGCGGGCAGGCCCGCGGAGAGCGTCGCGACGGCGTCCGCCATCAGCGCGGCGAACGGAGTCGCGCCGTCGAGCCGGAGCCAGTGCTCCAGACACGCCCGGTACGCGGCCTCCGCGACGTACAGCACCAGCGCGCCGTACGGGTCGTCCCCGGCGAGTCCGACGCGCCGACCGACGGCCCGGGCCGCGCTCTTCTCCTCGTCGGCGGCGAGCAGGCCGAGCCGCACGATCAGCGCGGGGTGCTCCGCCATCACCGCGACCCGCGCCAGCCACTCGTCCCGGTCCGCGTCCACGAGTGCCATCTCCTCGCCCCACGCGTGGACGACCGCGCGCAGCGGGGACAGCTCGGCGGGCGCGGCCTCGATCCGGGCGGCCGTGGCGTCGGCGTCGGCGGTCTCCGGGTACGGCAGCAGCAGCGCGTCCTCCTTCATCGCGAAGTAGTTGAAGAAGGTGCGCGGCGAGACCCCGGCGTCGTTGCAGATGTCCTCCACGGTCACCCGATCGAGCCCGCGCTCGGCCACGAGGCGCAGCGCGCAGGTCGCGAGCAGACGGTGAGTCCCACGGCGCTTGCGTTCACGGAGGCCCAGGGGGTGGTCGGTGGAGGGGCGGCGGGGGGTGGTCACGGGGTCCACGGTAGGTCGATGGATGCAGTCACTGCAATTTTTTATCGCGTGCACCTTTCGCGTCGCGGGGCGGGGCGGGTGGAGCGCGGCTTGCTCGGGCGCGATTCGGCGCACTCGCCGTGCCCTTGCGGGCGCGTCGGCCTCTGCGGCCCGGTGGGACTAGCGAGATCGTCCAGGGGCGCGCATTGCTTCCGCGGCATAGCCTGAGAATCCCGGCGAAGGAGGCAGCATGCGGGCGACCTGGAAAGGGGCCATTTCTTTCGGGCTCGTCACGATCCCCGTGCAGCTCTTCACCGCCACCGAGGAGCACGATCTGCCGTTGCGGCAGGTGCACGTGCAGGACGGGTCGCGGGTGCGCATGCGGCGGTTCTGCGAGGCGGAGGACAAGGAGATTCCGTACGCCGAGGTCGCCCGGGGGTACGAGGCTCCGGACGGGAGCATGATCACGCTGACCGACGAGGACCTGGCGGACCTGCCGCTGCCCAGCAAGAAGGTCATCGACGTGCTCGCCTTCGTCGACGCGGAGGCCATCGACCCGCTGATGCTGTCGAAGGCGTACTACGTCGGTTCGTCCGACCGTTCGGCGGCGAAGCCGTACGCCCTGCTGCGGGACGCCCTGGCGCAGGCCGGCCAGATCGCCGTCACCAAGATCGCCCTGCGCTCCCGGGAGGCGCTGGCGGTGCTGCGCGTACGGGACGACACGTTGGTGCTCCAGACCTGCCTGTGGCCCGACGAGGTGCGGCCGGCGGCCGGGATCGCGCCTGAGGGGGAGGTCGCCATCCGTCCGCAGGAACTGAAGATGGCCCGTTCCCTGATGGACACCCTCTCCGAGGACTTCGACCTCGACGCGCTGCACGACGAGTACCAGGAGGCGCTGCGGCAGGTCGTCGAGGCCAAGCTCCAGGGCGTGGAGCCGCCGCACGAGGCGGAGGCGGCGCCCAGCGGCGGGAAGGTGCTCGACCTGATGGCCGCGCTGGAGAACAGCGTCCGGGCGGCGAAGGAGTCCCGGGGCGAGGAGGCGGCGGAGACGGAGGAGGAGGCCGAGGTCACGAAGCTGCCCGCCCGCAAGCCGGCGAAGAAGACCGCGGCCAAGAAGACGGCCACGAAAACGGCGGCGAAGACGACCGCGGCGAAGACCGCCGAGAAGAGGGCGGCACCCCGCAAGACCGCCCGGAAAGCGCAGAAGACGCAGAAGACGCAGAAGGCAGCAGCCGGGAAGTCCACGAAACGGGCCTCCGCGTGACCCCCGCCCCGCGGGCGCCCCGTCCCGTCGCGGACGCCCCGCCGCCCGTGTGATCCTCGACCCATGACGCCGATCACCGAGGTGGCCGGGCGACGGCTGGCGCTCAGCAACCTGGAGAAGGTCATCCACCCCGCCACGGGGACCACCAAGGGCGAGATCCTGCACTACTACGCGGTCACCGCCGACGCGATGCTGCCGCACCTGCGCGACCGGCCCGTCTCCTTCCTGCGCTACCCCGACGGACCGGACGGACAGCTCTTCTTCACCAAGAACCCGCCGGCCGGCACGCCCTCCTGGGTGCGCACCACACCGGTGCCGCACACCGACGACCCCGGCGCGCGCCAGGTCGTCGTGGACGACCTGGCCGCGCTGGTGTGGGCGGCGAACCTGGTCGTGGAGTTCCACACGCCCCAGTGGACCGCGGCCGAGCCCGGCGTCGCCGACCGCATGGTCTTCGACCTCGACCCGGGGGCGCCGGCGACCGTCGCGGAGTGCTGCACGGTCGCGCTGTGGCTGCGCGAGCGCCTGGCGGCGGACGGCCTTCAGGCGTACGCCAAGACGTCCGGCGCGAAGGGGCTGCACGTGCTCGTGCCGCTGGCGCCGACCCCTTCGCGCACGGTGTCCGCGTACGCGCGGAAGCTGGCGCAGGAGGGTGAGGCGGAGCTTCCGGAGTTGGTGCTGCACCGGATGGCGCGCGCCCTGCGGCCCGGGAAGGTCTTCGTAGACCACAGCCAGAACGCCGCGGCGAAGACCACCGCCGCGCCCTACACGCTGCGCGCCCGCGCCGTGCCGACCGTGTCGACCCCGGTGACGTGGGACGAGGTGGCGGCGGGCGGGGAGTTGTCGTTCCGCTTCGAGGACGTGGGCCCGCGGCTGGAGCGGTACGGGGACCTGATGGCGCCGCTGCTCGCCCCGGACCGGGCCCGTCCGCTCCCGTCCTGAGCCCGCCGGGCCCGACGCCGGCGGGGCGTCAGGCCCGGAGCCACGTGCGGCGGTCGCGGGCGCTGGCGTACAGCGCGTCGACGTCGACGGGCTTGATGACGCCGCCCAGCGAGGCCAGCGCCGGGATCTCGCCGTCCCGCAGGATGCGGACGTCGGCCGGTGCGGGCGGCACCGCCTCCAGCCGGGCGGCGCCGACGACCACCAGCACCGGGCGGACCACCGTGGCCAGCGCCAGCGCGGCGCGTTCGGCGCGGTGGCGGACGACGTCGAGCAGCGGTACGGGCTGGGCGCGGCCCGCGCGCACGCCCTCCCCTGCGACGACGATGCGCAGGCCCCGGGCCGGCAGCGCGTGCAGGGCCAGCACCCCGCCGGGGCCGACGGCCACGTGGTGCAGATGGTCGGTCCCCGGCAGCGGTACGGAGTGCACCACGCGCCACCCCGCGCTTTCCAGCCCGTCCAGGGCGTCGCCCACCGTCTGCTGGGCGGCGAGCCGGGCCCGGGCGCCGCGGTGCGGGTCGCGGGCGAGGCGCCGGGGCGGGGCCAGCGGGTCGAGTCGGGCGTGCAGCGCCTCGCCGGGGCGGTTGGGTGCCAGGTCGTCGTCCGGGTGCAGGCTGAGCCTGGTCAGATCGGCCGAGGTGGGCACCGGGGGCGGGCCGACGGTGACGTCACCGGTGACGTACGGTGCGAGCACGGCGAGCACTTCGTCGCGAAGCCGCTCGTGAACCAGATAGATCCGGCCACCCTCACCGGCCCCCGGGCGCCCCTCGGCGCCCGGGCCACCGGCACCGTCCGGGTCGTACCAGGCGACCGCACGCCCGTTCGGCAGCAGGACGCACAGCCGACCGCCTGCCGGTGTTACGCGTAGTAACGCACTCATTGCAGTACCTCAAGCCCCCTGACACCGTCGCTGGCGCTCGCGCCCCATGGGACCAGTCCCCGCCCCTCCTGAGCAATAACCGCGCCATGTAGCGGTCGATGCCGACTCGATGTCGGCCGTGTGGTGCAGACTCTCACCGAGCGCCGATTCGAACGGGGGTTGTGGAAACGCCCCGGTCGGGCGTATGCCTGTGACGCCTGTGACGTCAGAGTTCTGGGTTTGGGGAGGAGGCAGGCGTGTTCGGGGGGATCGACGAGGTCGACTGGGCCGCTTTGGAGCATGCCTACGGGCCGGCGGGGGACGTCCCGGAGCTGCTGCGCGGCCTCGCGTCAACCGACCCCGCGGTGCGCGAGGCGGCGCTCGACGGCATGTACGCGACCGTGCACCACCAGGGCGAGGTCTTCGACTCGACGCTCGCCTGCATCCCCTTCCTCCTCGAACTGGCCGGTGACCCCGCGGTCCAGGACCGCGGCGGCGTCATCGAGCTGTTGACCAGCATCGGCGGCATCGACCTCGACGGGGACGACGTCCTGGACCTGGTCGAGGGCGAGGAGTTCGAGTCCGCGGCGAACTACGCGATGGCGGCGTCGGCGGTGACCGCCGGTGCGGACGTCTTCCTCGCCCAGGTCGGCGCCGAGGACCGCGGGGTGCGACTGGCCGTGCCGCTGGCACTCGCCACGCTGCACTCCGAGCCCGCCCTGGTGCTGGCGCTCTTGCGGGAGCGGCTGAAGGTGGAGCAGGACCCGGAGGTGCGGCTGGCGTGCGTGGAGGCCGGGGGCCGCATAGCCCTGCGGCACGACGGGCTGAACCCCGAGGTGGTGGAGTGGCTGACCGGGCTGACCCGGGTGGCGCACGACGCCGACCCCTCGGCGTACGACCCCGACGCGTACGCCGCGGCGCCGTCGTACGAGCACCAGCCCGAACCGTACGAGCGCGGGACGTACGCCAACGGCACGCGGGATGCGGGCGGGGCCCGCGAGAAGGCCGGCGCGCGCGAGCCGGGCAGTGCCCGCGGTTACGACCCGGGGCTGCGGCTCTCCGCGATCGCCCAGCTCGCCCGGTGCGCACCGCACCGTCTGCCGGACGACGTGGTGCCGGGGGTGACGGGCCTGCTGCGGGAGTTGCGCGGCGGCTCCCCCGAGGCGCCGATTCCCCAGCAGCACGCACCGGCGCCGTCCGCCGCGACCCTGCTCGGCCAGAACGGCCAGGGCGGGCAAGGCGGGCAGCTCGGTCCGCTCAGGGGGCGCCAGGAGGCGACCACGACGGAGCGCGCCGCGCCGTGGACCGGCGCCCTGCTGCGCACCCTGCACTCCGGCCTCGGCGACCGCGTCGACGACCGCGTGGCGCTCCTGGCCGACCAGTTGTGCAGCCCGGACCAGGGCCAGCGGATCGACGCCGTACGGATGAGCAGCGGCCTGTTGCGCACCTGCCGCGGCGAGTACGGCGAGTTGGTGGCGCTCCTCGGCGAACAGCTCCCGGAGGACCGCGGCGGACCGCGCCTCGCCGACGCCGCCATCGCGGTGCTGGGCGAGCTGTTCGCGCTCGCCGAGCCCGCCACCGACGCCCTCGCGGAGTACGTGGCCGCCAATCCGGACCGCTGGGTGCAGGAGTGGGTCGGCGGGCCGCTGATGCTGGGCGGCGCGGTCACGGCGCTGGCGCGCACGGGTGACGCACGCGCCGTGCCGGTGCTGACGCGGATGTTGGAGCTGCCCGAGGCCCCGCAGGACCTCGGCTACGTCCTGGACCACCTGGGCGAGGCCGCGGCCCCGCTGGCGCCCGTGCTGCGCGAGCGCCTGGGCGCGGTCGCGCTCGACGACCGGCTGTACGACCTGGCCGGCCCGCTGCTGTACGGGCTCACCGCGCTGCGCGCCGCGGAGGCGATGCCCGAGGTGCTGCGGGTTTTGCGGGGCGTACCGGAGTACCGCCGGGAGTGGGTGGTGGACCTGGTGCTGCGCGCGCTCACCGCGTTCGGGCCCGCGGCCGGCGAGGCCGTGCCGGACCTGCGGCGGCTGCTGCGACCGGCCCGGCCCCAGCGGGGGGACGCCTGGTCGTGCGCGCTGCCGGAGGCCGCCGGCGCGCTCTCCCCCGCCTTCCAGGCGAAGGCTGCGGCGGCCCTGTGGGCGGTGGAGGGCTCCGACAGCGCGGACGTGGTGCTGCCGGTGCTGCTCGGCGCGCTGACGGCCGCGGACACCGGCGGCCGGCGCTCGGCCGCGACGGCGCTCGGCACGATGGGCCCGGCCGCGGCGGTGGCCGAGCCGGCGCTGACGGAGCTGTTGGCGGCGGTCGACCCGTGGACCCGGGTGGACGCGGCGGTCGCCCTGTGGCGCGTCACGGGCCATCCACGCCGGGCGTGGCCGGTGCTGCGGGCGGCGTGGCACACCCTGCCGTTCACCCGCGTCCCGACCGCGGAGCGGTTGGCCGCGGGCGGCGGTATCACCGCGGTGATGGCGGTCGAGGGCGCGGAGGCCCTGCTGCGCAGCGAGCTGGCCGGGGTCCGGCGGCACAACGCCATCGACGGCGGCTACGGCAGTCATGACATCGTGAGGGACGAGAAGCTGCTGGCCCTCTGCCGGCGGGCACTGATCAGGGAGAGGCACTCGCTGTGATCATCTTCGGCACCAAGGGGTACCTGTACCAGCTCGCGATACTGACGCTGGTGTGCGGGCAGTGCGGCAATCCGGCCGCGCACACGCTGCGCAAGCGGGTCACCAAGTTCACGTTGTTCTTCGTGCCGCTGTTCCCGGTCTCCTCGAAGTACGGGACGCAGTGCACGTTCTGCGGTGCGGAGTCGCAGATCACCCAGCAGCAGGCCGACGCGTTGCAGGCGCAGGCCGCCGGCGGCCAGGGTGTGCCCGGCGTGCAGGGCGGCCAGGGGTACGGCCAGTCGCAGCCCGCCCCGAACCAGCAGGGCAATCCCTTCCAGCAGGGCAACAACACCCCGGGGAACCCCTACCAGCGGTAGGGAGTGTCGTCGTCGGGTCTCGGCCGTCGGACGCCCGCGCCGACTGGTTTTCGCCATCTCATAAGGTTTATGGGACGAAGAACGCCCCGTTCGGCTAGGAGATCCTTGCGCCCCCGCCCCCGACGCCTGCTGTCCGCGGCGCTGCTCAGCGCGGCCACGGGCTCCGTGCTGCTGTCGGGGTGCGGTGAGGCGGGCGGGTTGCGCAGCGAGGGGCCGACGCCCACGGCCACCGGGCCCGTACGGCTCTGGCCGGATCTGCCGCCCGTCACCGCTCCCCCGTACGACTACGGCGAGACCGACACGGTCCCCGTCCCCGGCGTGAAGGTGCCCGCCGGCGGGGCGCGGGCGCTCGATCCGGTGGCCGTGGTCCGTGCGGAGGCGCGCGCGTACCCGGAGGCGTACGGGCTGCCGGACGACGCGCCCGACGCGCTCGTCAAGAAGCTCGCGGGGTGCACCAAGCGCGCCCCGAAGGAAGCGCAGCCGCCGAAGCCGGGCGCCTGCCCGGTGCTCAAGCCGTACTACCGCGACCTCACCGGCGACGGCCGGGAGGAACTGATCGTCGCGGTGCGGGTGGGGCGGCAGCTCACGGAGGTCCGCTGCTACATGCCCGCGCGGGACTCGGACCCGACGGAGCTGACGCGGATCATGTCCACCGCGGACCAGTTGGTCAGGGTGGACCTGGCCGGCCGGGACATCCTCCTGCGCTCCGTCTCGGCCGGCATGCCCGGCAGCGAGTACCGCACCGCCTGGTCCTGGGACGAGCACCACCGGGCGATGCTGCCGAGGCGCGACGAGATCGTGCCGGTCAAGCCGGGCGAGGCGTCCCGGGGCGCGGCGGCGCGGCCGACCGCGTCGCCCGGTGCGGAGGACACTCCGTGACCGGGCGCGCCGTCCGTCCCGCCCGACGCCCCCGGCTGCCCCGTTGGACCGCGACCCTCACCTGGAAGGCCGCGGTCTTCATCACCGTCATGTGCTGCACGCTCGCCGCGCTGCTGGGCGTGCTGGTGCACGTGGGGGTGACCCGGCAGACCGTGGACGCGTCCCGCGAGAAGGCGCTGAGCCGGCTGGCCGACGTCACCGCGGCGTACGAGGCGGGGCAGCCGCTGCCGAAGTTCGGCGCGGTGGACCCGCCGGGCCTGCCGTCGTCCCTGCGCGACCTGGCGCTGCGCGGCGAGCGCGGCACGATGGTGAGCCTCTTCGACGGGCGCCCCACGATGTGGGCGGCGGGCCCGGCGGACGGCCGGGCGATCGCCGCGCGCTCCGACCACTCGCAGAGCGCGAAGACCATCAACGCGCTGGACCGGGCGATCCTCGGGTCCGCGGGGCTGGCCATCGGCGCGACGCTGCTCGCGGGGGCGTTCGCGGTCACCCGGGTCACCCGGCGGCTCCACCTCACCGCGCAGGTGGCGCGGCGCATCAGCGCCGGCGACCTGGACGCGCGGGTCGACGACCCGCGCACCAAGGACCCCTCCCGCCGACAGGACGAGGTCGCGACGGTGTCCGGGGCGCTGGACACGATGGCGTCCTCCCTCCAGCGCAAGCTGCTGAGCGAGCAGCGCTTCACGGCGGACGTCGCCCACGAACTGCGCACCCCGCTCACCGGGCTGACCGCGGCGGCGGAACTCCTGCCGGAGGGGCGGCCGACGGAGCTGGTGCGCGACCGCGTCCGGGCTATGCGCTCCCTCACCGAGGACCTGCTGGAGATATCCCGTCTGGACGCGGGCAGCGAGACGGTCGACCTGGCGCTGCTGGAACTGGCCCACCTGGTGGAGCGGGTGGCCCGGTCGACCGGTGCGGACACGCAGGTACGGGTGGTGCGGGACGCGACCGTGGAGACGGACCGCCGCCGGCTGGAGCGGGTGCTGGGCAACCTGGTGGCGAACGCGCACCGCCACGGGGCGGCGCCGGTGGTCCTGACCGTGGACGGCCCGGTCGTCACGGTCCACGACCACGGCCCGGGCTACCCCGACTTCCTGCTGGCGCAGGGCCCGACGCGGTTCCGCTCGGCGGGCGAGACGAAGGGCCACGGCCTGGGCCTGACGATCGCGGCGGGCCAGGCGGACGTCCTGGGCGCGACGCTGACGTTCCACAACCCCGTGGAGGGCGGAGCGCTGGCCCGCGTCACCCTCCCGGCGGCGCCCTGACAACCGCGCTGCGGCCCTTCGCCCGCGCGCTGCGGCCGTTCGCCCGCGCATTCTGACCTCCCCGCCGTCTTCCCTGCGGGTGCGCTGACCAGTGCGGCCCGCTGCTCCCTCGCGTCCCTGGACGCCTCCGCCGTTTCCCTACGGGAGCATTGGTCTCTGCCGGCCGGTGGTGGGCTGATCGCGCAGTTCCGCCCCCTGTGCCCTGCGGGCACGGGGGGACCCCCAGCGCCCCTGATTCGCTGCCCTTGTCGGTCATCTGCGGACCGGCTACCCCTACGCCCGCAGGGCGTGAGTCTTTAGGGGCGCGGGGGGTCCCCCCAGGCCCTCCGGGGCCGAGGGGGCGGAACTGCGCGACCAGCCACAGACGGGCCGCAGAGACCAACGCACCCGCGGGGAAACGGCGAACGGTCCAGGGGCGCAGCGGGCCTGGCAGCGGGGGCCGGGCAACGGGCAAGGGGTGCGCATTGCGGGCATATGGGGTGGGTGCTTGCTACGTTGCGTCGCATGACCGCAAGCACGCGCACAGCCGCACCCGCATCCGTGGCCTCCGCGCAGCACCGGGCGGGGACCGCGCGGGGGGTCGAGTTGGGGCTGCTCGTGGGGGCCGTGCTGATCCCGACGTACGGGTACGCCGCCGTCGGGCTCGCGCACGACCGCGCCGTGCCGCCCGACGTGCTCGGCTACGGCGCCGGCCTCGGCGCCCTCGCGCTCTTCGCACACCTAGCGGTCCGGCTCCGCGCCCCCCGCGCCGACCCGCTGTTCCTCCCCATCGCCGTGCTCCTCAACGGCCTGGGACTCGTGCTGATCTACCGGCTCGACCTGGAGACGCCGGAGAGCGTCGCCGCGCCCGCGCAGCTCGTGTGGTCGACCCTCGGCGTCGGGCTGTTCGTCGTCGCGGTGACGCTGCTGCCGCACCATCGCGTCCTCCAGCGGTACGCATACCTCTCCGTCACCGCCGCGCTCGCGCTCATGGTCGTGCCGGTCCTCTTCCCGCCCGTGAACGGTGCCCGCATCTGGATCCGGCTCGGCGAGCTGTCGTTCCAGCCGGGTGAGTTCGCGAAGATCCTGCTCGCGGTGTTCTTCGCCGCGTACCTCGCCGCCAACCGCCACACCCTCGCCCGCACCAACCGCCGCCGGCTGCCCCCGGGCCGGGTGATCGCCCCGGTTGTCACCGTGTGGCTGGTCAGCGTGGGGGTGCTGGTCCTGGAGCGGGACCTGGGGACCTCGTTGCTGTTCTTCGGGCTCTTCGTCGTGATGCTGTACGTCGCGACGGGCCGCACCGGCTGGATCGCGGTCGGGCTGGCGCTCGCCGCCGCGGGTGCGTTCGCGGTCGGGGCGCTGGAGCCGCACGTGCACGGCCGGGTGGACGACTGGCTGCACCCCTTCGCGTCGATCGAGGCCGGGCAGGGCCCGAACCAGGTGGCGCAGTCGCTGTTCGCGTTCGGCGCCGGCGGGATGCTCGGCACCGGGCTGGGCCTCGGGCACTCCGCGCTCATCGGGTTCGCCGCCAAGTCGGACTTCGTCCTGGCGACCGCCGGGGAGGAGTTGGGGCTCGCCGGGCTGACCGGGATCCTGCTGCTGTACGCGCTGCTGGTGGCGCGCGGCCTGCGCGCCGGGCTGAGCCTGCGGGACCCCTTCGGACAGTTGCTCGCCGTCGGCCTGGCGTCGATCGTCGCGCTCCAGGTCTTCGTGATCACCGGCGGGGTGACCGGGCTGATCCCGCTGACCGGCATGGCGATGCCGTTCCTCGCGCAGGGCGGCTCGTCCGTGGTGACCAACTGGATCATCGTGGCGCTGCTGATCCGGTTGAGCGATCTCGCGCGCACCCCGGGACCGGAGGCCCTGCGGTGATCCGCACCATCCGCCGGGCGTCCGGGCTCTGTCTGGTCCTCCTCGGCGCGCTGCTCGTCAATGCGGCCCGGGTGCAGGTCGTCCAGTCGGACCGGTTGGACGACAACCCGGCGAACCGGCGCGGCGCGATCGCCCGCTACGCGGAGCCGCGCGGCAACATCCTGGTGGAGGGCGCGCCGGTGACGGGCTCCCGGGACACCCACCAACAACTGCGCTTCGAGCGCACCTACGTCGACGGCCCGGTGTACGCGCCGGTGACCGGGTTCGCCTCGCAGACGTACGGCACCTCGTTCGTCGAGCACGCCGAGGACGCGGCGCTGTCCGGCGCCGATCCGCTGCTCGCGACCTTCCCGCTCTGGAACGACCTCAGCCGCGACCGTCTCGCGGGCGGCGACGTGCTGACCACCGTCAAGCGGTCGGTGCAGGAGGCGGCGTTCCGGGGGCTGGCGGGGCGGCGGGGCGCGGTCGCCGCGGTCGAGCCCGCGTCGGGCCGGATCCTGGCGCTGGTCAGCAGCCCGTCGTACGACCCGGGGGTGCTGTCCGGGACCGGCGGGCAGGTCAAGCGGGCGTGGGCGGAGCTGAACGCGGCACCGACGCAGCCGATGGTGAACCGGGCGATCCGGCAGACGTACCCGCCGGGCTCCGCGTTCAAGATCGTGACCGCGGCGGCGGCGCTGGACGCGGGCGTGGTGCGGGACGTGGACGCGCCGACGGACACCCCGGAGCCGTACGTGCTGCCGGGGACGCGCACCCGGCTTCCGGACGCCGCCGACGGCTGCGGCGGTGCGTCACTGGCGTACGCGATCCAGTGGTCCTGCAACTCGGTGTTGGCGAACGTCGGGGCGAAGGTCGGCCTGCCGGGCATGGTGAAGGCGGTGGCCGCCTTCGGGTTCAACGACCGGGGGCTCGCGATCCCGTCGCCGGTCGCGCCGTCCAACTTCGACGTGCGGATGTCGGTGGACCAGGTGGCGCTGTCGTCGATCGGGCAGTTCAACACGACGGCGACCCCGTTGCAGATGGCCATGGTCGCCGCGGCGGTCGCCAACGGCGGCACGCTCAAGGAGCCGTACCTGGTCGACCGGGTGGTGACCCGCAGCGGGCGGACGCTCTCCCAGCACCACCAGCGCCCGTACCGCCAGGCGATGTACCCCTCGACGGCGCGCCAGCTCCAGCGGCTGATGGTGCGCGTGGTGGAGGACGGCACGGGGGCGAACGCCGCGGTCCGGGGCGCCCGGGTGGGCGGCAAGACGGGCACGGCCCAGCACGGCCTGGGCAACTCCGGCACCCCGTACGCCTGGTTCATCTCCTGGGCGCAGGCCGACGACGCGGTCCAGCCGGCGGTGGCGGTCGCCGTGGTCGTCGAGGGAGCGGGAGGCACCGAGGGCACGGCGGCGGCGGAGACGGTCCGCCGGGAGGTCAGCGGCAACGGCGACGCGGCGCCGATCGCCCGGGCCGTGATGGAGGCGGCCATCACCGGATGAGCCGGCCCGGCGCGGCGTCATGGTTCGGATCACGAGGCCCTACGAACTCGCGCAGGTGAACATGGCCCGGCTCGCATTCCCCTTGGACTCCGCCGAGTTGAAGTTCTTCGTCGACAACCTGGACCCGGTGAACGGGGTCGCGGAGGCGGAGGACCGGCCGCGGCTGCTGCGCGCGGGGGGGCCGACGTACGGGGCGTTCACGCTGAACCGGGCGTTCCCCGCGCCGGAGGCCGCACTGCACCCCGGCGGTCAGCGCTGACGGCTCAGAAGGCGTCCGTGAGGTCGATGTCGACGGGGAACGGGCGGTCCAGCTTGAGCTGCTTGTGGTGGATGCCGGTCACGGCGTAGGTGTGCGTGGCGGGGTCGAGTTCGTAGACGTACACCACCGGGGCGTCGTTCACGTTCTCCACTCGCCAGAAGTGCGGGATGCCCGCGCGGGCGTACTTGAGGGGTTTGACCTCCCGGTCGCGCTCTTCGGAGTCTGGGGACGTGATCTCCACGGCCAGAAGGAGCACCTCAGGTTCGTACCAGGTCTGCCTTGAACCCTTCCGCTCGGTCCGCGGCACCACCATGAGATCGGGCTCCGGCCGATTGCGCTTGTCCAGCCTGATCGACATTTCCCGGACGACGTAGAGTTCCTTCGAAGCACAGCTGATTAAGCCGTGCTCCAGCAGGCGCAGCGTGGCCATGTGGAAATCGGCCTGCGGACTCATGAAGACGAGACTCCCGTCGATCAGCTCCGTGTGCGGAGGAAGGTCCGGAAGCCGGTCGAGGTCGTCCGCTGTCCAGCCGTCGGTCGGCGGACGAGGCCACTCGTACCTGTCGCCCTGCTCGTCCCGCCCGTGCTGCGCGTCGTCGCGTACGGCGCTCATCGCTCCTCCCATGCCGCCGAGTCTGACCGTCCCCGTCAGGGTACCCAGCCTGGTTCACCCGTCATCGCCCGAACGAGTGAGTGATGGTTCACCCTTTGACGTCACGCGCCGGCAGCCGCCCCGTTGCTTGCTAGACAGTTAGTCAACAGGTCGCGTGCGGAGTCTTGACGCACTTGCTGACGGGCAGTCTCATAAGGGGTGCCCGGGGGCGGCCCCGGGGACCTCCCGTCGAGCGAGCCCCGAGGTGTGCGACGCCATGACGACGACGACCGGCACGAACGACCGTGACAGCGTGAGCGACGTGCGGGGCCTGCGGGACGCGCTCGGGCCCCTGCGGGACCGCGAGCAAGTGGCGCTGCGGCTGCTCGAATCCTCCGCGAAGCACTCCTTCGACCCCGATCGGGAGCTCGACTGGGACTCCCCCTGGGAGGACGGCAAGTGGTACTGGCCGCCGGAGCTGGTCTCCCTCTACGACACCCCGCTGTGGCGGCGGATGTCCGAGGAGCAGCGCCAGGAGCTGGCCCGCCACGAGCTGGCCTCGCTCTGCTCGCTCGGGATCTGGTTCGAGGTCATCCTGATGCAGTTGCTCGTACGGCACGTGTACGACAAGCCCGTGACGAGCCCTCACGTCCGCTACGCCCTCACCGAGATCGCCGACGAGTGCCGGCACTCGATGATGTTCGCCCGGCTGATCGAGAAGACCGGGGCGCCCGCGTATCCGGTGCCGCGCCTCTACCACAACCTCGCGCGCGTGCTGAAGACGGTCTCGACGACCCCGGGCTCCTTCGCCGCGGCGCTCCTCGGCGAGGAGATCCTGGACTGGATGCAGCGGCTGACCTTCCCCGACGAGCGGCTGCAGCCGCTGGTGCGCGGCGTCACCCGGATCCACGTGATCGAGGAGGCGCGGCACGTCCGGTACGCGCGCGAGGAGCTGCGGCGGCAGATGGTGACCGCGCCGCGCTGGGAGCGCGAGCTGACCCGGCTGAGCTGCGGGGAGGCGGCGTGCGTCTTCTCCGTCTGCTTCATCAGCCCGACGGTGTACGAGAACGTGGGGCTCGACCGCCGCGAGGCGGTCGCACAGGCGCGGGCCAGCGGGCACCGGCGCGAGGTGATGCAGACCGGGGCGCGGCGGCTGACCGACTTCCTGGACGACGTGGGCGTGCTGCGGGGCCCCGGGCGTCGACTCTGGCGGGCCTCCGGGCTGTTGGCGTGAGCTTTCCCACCCGCTCCGCGGGGCGTGCGCCGGCTACCCTGCGGGCATGACCAGTCCCGCGCCGGCAGCCCGTGCCTACCGGAGGCTCAGCGTCGAGGAACGCCGCGCGCAGCTGTTGACGGCGGCGCTCGCGCTCTTCGCCCACCTGCCGCCGGAGGACGTCTCCCTCGACGACGTGGCCGAGTCGGCCGGGGTCTCCCGGCCGCTCGTGTACCGCTACTTCCCCGGCGGCAAGCAGCAGTTGTACGAGGCCGCGCTGCGCTCCGCCGCGGACGAGCTGGAACAGTGCTTCGCCGAACCGGCGCAGGGACCGCCGACGCTGCGCCTGGGCCGGGTCCTCGACCGCTACCTCGCCTTCGTCGACTCGCACGACGCCGGGTTCAGCGCACTGCTGCGGGGCGGCAGCGTCGCGGAGACCTCCCGCACCACCGCGATCGTGGACGGGGTGCGGCGCGCCGCGGCCGAGCAGATCCTCTTCCACCTGGGGGCGGTGCGGCCGGGACCGCGGCTGCGGATGATGGTGCGCACCTGGATCGCGGCCGTGGAGGCCGCGTCGCTGATCTGGCTGGACGAGGAGAAGCAGCCGTGCGTCGGGGAGTTGCGGGACTGGCTCGTCGACCATCTGATCGCGCTGCTGGCGGCGACCGCGGCGACGGACGCGGAGACCGCGGACGCGGTCGGGGCGATGATGACACTGGAGTCACCCACCGGACCCGCCGCCGAACTGGCCCGCCGCGTGGGGCTTGTGACGGCCAGCGCGGCGCAACCGGGCTGAGGAGTCGGGCGCGTTCAGTCGACGCCCCGTCACGAAGGCCGGGAGGAGGCGTCGGGCGTCAGGAAGGGGCCGACCCAGAACCGTCTGTGGCCGCGCCCGGGGCGCGGCCGGGAGAACGGGCGAGCAACCGGTCGATCGTGCCGTGCAGCACCCAGCGGCGCTGCTCGTCCGTCAACTCCGCGAGCAGCACACGCCCGAGCCCGACCCTCAGGTCCAGGAAGACCGCGTCGGAGCCGAACACCATCCGTTCCGCGCCCACTTCGGCGACCAGCCGCACCAGGTGGCGCGCCGTCATCCGGGAGCCGCAGGTCTCCAGCACGATGTCGGCGCACTTGGCCGCCGCCCTCACCGCCGCGGCGTGGCCGGCGCCGGGCCACAGCCCGGCGTGGCCCATCAGCAGCGGGAGCCCGGGCCAGCGGGGGGCGACGAGGCCGAAGCGGGACGGGTCGGAGAAGGCGGAGCCGTACTCGCTGTGGGCGAGGACGATCCGCCGGGCCTCCGCGGCGATCTCGAACGCGGGGGCGTACCCGGGGTCGTCGAGCGGGAGCCGGTGCACCTCGGGGTGGAGCTTGACGCCGATGACGCCGGGGACCTGGAGCAGGTCCCGCACCCGGGCGGGCGCTTCGGGGTCGTGCGGGTGGTAGACGGCGTAGCCGAGGAGGCGGCCGGGGTGGGCGGCGAGGGCTTCGAGGAGCGCCGCGTTCCCGGCGCGGGCGTCGGGTCCGACGCCGAGCAGGTGCGACACGCAGGAGACGGCGACCCCGCACCGGTCCATGACGCGGACGAGCGAGGCGGCGGACCCGTCGACAATGGCGAAGGCCGACCAGCGGCCGAGGTGCCCGTGGGCGTCGACGATCCTCATCCGGTGCCCTCCAGCAGCCGTAGCGCGTTGCCGCCGGCGATCAGCGCCCGGTCGGGCTCCGGCAGCTCCAGGGTGTCGAGTTGGTGGCGGGGCCCGGCGTCGTCGGTGACGGGGGCGCCGGTGCCGAAGAGGACCCGGTGCGCCCCGAAGCGTTCGGCGAACCACTCGACCTGGAGGTGTCCGAGCAGGGTGGAGGTGTCCACGTACACCTCGTCCTGGACGTCCATCAGATCGGCGAGGGCCCGGCCGCTGCGGTAGCCGGTGCCTGTGAGGACGAGGCGCAGCGCGGGCTCGGCCGCGGCCAGTCTGCGCACGTCGTCCCCGACGACGCCTTCCCAGCCGAGCAGGGTCACGGTGCCGGCGGCGGCCAGGTCGGCGGCGAGGTCCAGGGAGTGCCGGCCGGCCAGCGGCCAGCCGTGTTCGGCGGGGCACAGCCGTACGACGGCACCGGTGCCGAGGGGGCCCGTGCCGAGGGGGCCGGGGACGAGGACGGGCACCGGTCGCAGCCGGCGCTCCGGCGGCGGCAGCGCGGCGTTGCCGTCGCGCGGGTCCCCGTAGACCGCGTGGGCGTGCACGGCGTACGCGGTGTCGATGCGCAGCCGGTCGAGTTCGCGCAGCAGACCGGGCGGGTCGGCGCTGGGGACGGTGTCGAAGGGCAGGGGTCCGAGCATGCGGTTGACGTCGACGACGGGCGCGGTGGCAGCGGTGTCAGCAGTGGCGGTCATGACTTCGGTCCGGTGGCGGCGGTGGAGTCGGTCAGATGGCGCTGGAGCGGTCCGAAGACCAGCAGACAGGGGACGACGACGCGGGTGGCACCGGCCATGACCCGGTCACGGGGACGTCCTCGGCCTCCAGGGCGGCGAGGGAGTGTCTTCAAAGGAGCGTCGTCCGCCCTTTGGGCGGGCCTGTCGGGGGCTGGTGCGTGCAATGGCCAGGCGGCGGATGGGAGTACCACCCGGGCCGCCAGGCCCAGAGGGAGAGCCAGTGCGGAGTACTGGCGTGCGACGACAACGCAGCCAGGGTGCGTGCCAGGGCACGGCAGGCAGACGGGACTTTGAAGACACGACCTGGGCCGACGGTGCGGGACCGCCCGGGAGGTCGCCGACGTGGGCACGATCATCCCCAGTAGGTGTCCACCCCGCCCCGGTCCGAAACCAGGAGGGGTGCAGCCGGTGCACGGGCCCGCCGGAGGTCATCGCGGATGGGCCAGACTGGAGGGGTGAGAAGCGAGCGAACCCTCTTCGTCGACGGCCCCCTGGACGGGCAGGTGCTGTCGGTGTTGGTCGGCCCGACCGGACACCCGCCGAAGTGGTACGAGGTCCCGGTGCCGAACGACGACGGCACCCCGCCCACCGTGCACGCCTACCGCCGCGAGCCCGCGGGCCACACCAAGCGGCTCGGCCTCCAGCGGGGCTGGAAGTACGTGTACGCGCCCGAGGGCCGGGAGCGGCGCGAGCTGAAGTGGCCCTGGTCGAAACCGCAGCCGCGGCCGGGATCCCGGTCGCAGCCCGGTTCGGACGCGCCGGGGCAAGCCGACACCCCGTAGCCGACGCGGACGCCCCCGCAAGGAGTGAAGCCGTACCGCCGTTGCGGCCACCCGGGATGCGGACCGGCGGGGGCGCACCCACCATCCGGGCAGTGGGCGGAGCGCACCGCCCCCGACCGGAGGTGATGACGTGTCAGGAAAGGTGCTCCGCGCGGTGTGCACGGCCGCGCTCGCCGCGACGACGACGCTGGCCGCCGTCCCCACGGCGCCACCCGCGGCGGCCGGGGCGCTGTCCGCCGCCCGACCGGCCGCCCCCCTGGACCCGCCCGAGGACCCCGCGGACGCCACCGCCGAGTCCTCGGCCGTCGGCACCCCGGCGTCCGTCCCCGATCTGCTCGCCCGGCTCCAGGTCCTCTACCGGGACTCCGAGACCGCCGCCCGCGCCCACGCCGAAGCCGAGGCCCAGCTCACCACCCAGCGGGCCGAGACCGCCCGGCTCGGCCGCGAGCTGACCGCCGCCCGGGCCGCCCTCGCCGCCGGCGTCGGCGACGCCGGCCGACTGGCCCGCGAGCAGTACCAGGGCCACTCCGAACTCTCGGCGTACGTACGGCTGCTGCTCGCCCCGAATCCGCAGACCGCCCTGGACGAGGGGCACCTGATGCGACGGGCCGCGGCGAACCGCCGGGCCACCGTCGACCAGCTCACGGCCCGTACGCAGCACGCCGAAGAGCTGGCCGCCGCCTCCCGCAAGGCGCTCGACCGGGAACGGGCCCTCGTGGCGCGCCAGAAGCAGGCCCGGGACGCGGCCGACCAGCGCCTGACCGCCATCGAGCGCACGCTGGCCGCGCTCACCCCCGAGCAGATCGCCGGCATCACCTCGCCCGAGGCGCAGAGCAGCCTGGGCGCGTCGGGCGCCCTCGGCGAACCCGCCGCCCCCGCCGCGTCCGCAACCGACGGCGGTGACGTCGGCGAGGCCGCGGACACGCGGCACAACCCCACCGCCGCGGGCGAACGCGCCGTGCGCTTCGCGGTGGAGCAGATCGGCAAGCCGTACGTCTGGGGCGCCGAGGGCCCGTCCTCGTACGACTGCTCCGGACTGACCTCCCAGGCGTGGGCCGCGGCCGGGCAGCCGATCCCCCGCACCAGTCAGGACCAGTGGAGCACCCTGGCGAGGATCCCCGTCGGGGAGCTGCGCCCGGGCGACCTGGTGTTGTACTTCGCGGACGCCACGCACGTCGGCGTGTATCTCGGCGACGGCCGCGTGGTGCACGCGCCGCGCCCCGGAGCCACCGTCAAGGTGTCCCCGCTGACGGCCAATCCGCTGTTGGGCGCGGTGCGGCCGGACCCGGAGGGCCGGCCGCTGGCCGCCTACGACCCGCCGCGGCTGCCCGATGCGGCCACTGCGGGGTCCGACGCCGGTTACGACGGCGACGGCGGCGCCGGTTAACCGGCGGGCGAAAGCGACGCCAGGTAGGCCCCGGCCTTGTCCGGCTCGAAGAAGAAGTTCTCGAAGTCGGCGGGGTCGTTGAAGCCGTTGGCGATCCGGTCGGCGACCGGCTGGAGCTGTCCGGCGGCGCCGATCAGGTTCAGCACGTGCTCCGGCGGCGGTGCGAGCATCGCGTTCGTCCACTTGGTGACGTGCTGCGCGGTGTTCCAGTACCGCTCGAAGGTGCCCCGCATCCACGCCTCGTCGAACGGCCGGTCGCCGTGCTCGACGATCGAGGCGAGATAGCTGGCGGCGCACTTGGACGCCGAGTTGGAGCCCTGGCCGGTGATGGGGTCGTTGGCCACCACGACGTCCGCGACGCCGAGGACCAGTCCGCCGCCGGGCAGCCGGCCCACCGGGTTCCGCACGGTGGGGGCGTAACGGCCGGCGAGGGTGCCGCCGCCGTCGGTCAGCTCCACCTTGGTGGCGCGGGCGTACTCCCACGGGGTGAACCGTTCCATCAGCTCCAGCGTGAGCGACAGGTGCTCCGAGGGGTCCTTGACGCCCTGGAAGACGTCGAGCGGCCCGCCGGGGACGCCCTCCCAGAAGAGGATGTCGGCGCGGCCGGTGAGGGTGAGCGTCGGCATCACGAACAGCTCGCCGACCCCGGGCACCAGGTTGCAGCGCACCGCGTCGTAGTCCGGATGCTCGGGCCGTACGCCCAGACCGTGGACGTAGGCGACGGCCAGGGCGCGCTGCGGGGAGTCGTACGGCGAGCGGGAGGCGTCCCGGCCGAACATCGACACCAGTTCGCCCTTGCCCGCGGACACCATCACCAGGTCGTACGTCCGGGCGAAGAAGTCGAGGTCGGAGACGGCGGCGCCGTGGATGACGAGCTGTCCGCCGCGCTGCGCGAAGGTCTCCATCCAGCCGGCCATCTTCACCCGCTGGTCGACGGACTGGGCGAAGCCGTCCAGCTTGCCGACCCAGTCGATCAGCCGGCCGCGCGGGCCGCCGGGTTCGTCCTCCGGCTCCGGACCCGCGACGGAGACGCCGAGCCCCTGGATCCTGGGCGCCTGCGACTCCCAGAAGTTGACGTCCAGGTCGCGCTCGTGCTGGAGCGCGGTGTGGAACATGCACTGGGTGGACATGACCCGGCCGGACCGGATCTCGTCCGCCGTGCGGTTGGACATCAGGGTGACCTCGTAGCCCTGCGACTGGAGGCCGAGGGCGAGCTGGAGGCCGGACTGACCTGCTCCGACTATGAGTATCTTCCGCATCCGGAAAGTCTCTTCTCTGCGTTCATTCGGGAGTTTCTTCGAGTGCGTGCGCAACCAGGGACAACAGTGACTCGATCACCGTGAACCGCTTGCGCGCATCCATGATCACAATCGGTACGTGCGGCGGTATGGTCAAGGCTTCCCGCACGTCCTCGATCTCGAAGAGCTCCGATCCCTCGAAGTGGTTGACGGACACGATGTAGGGCAGCCCGCTGCTCTCGAAGTAGTCGAGCGCCGGGAAGCAGTCCGAGAGCCGTCGGGTGTCGGCGAGCACTATGGCGCCCACCGCGCCGCGCACCAGGTCGTCCCACATGAACCAGAACCGCTGCTGGCCGGGCGTGCCGAAGACGTACATCACCAGGTCGGCGTCGAGCGTGATCCGGCCGAAGTCCATGGCGACGGTGGTCGTCAGCTTCTCGGGCGTCGCGGAGAGGTCATCGGTCTCCTCGCTGGCCTCGGTCATCATCGCTTCGGTCTGGAGCGGGGTGATCTCGGAGACGGAGCGGACGAAGGTGGTCTTGCCCACGCCGAAGCCGCCCGCGACGACGACCTTGGCGACCGTGGGGGCCCGGCTGTGGTCCGTCTGCCAGGACTGGTAGCCCTCCTCGGCCGCCGCGACGGGGTCGAAGGGGGTGCCGGGCTCGGGCACGAGGATGCGTCCGTGCTGGTGGTCCGCGTCCGCGTGGCGGGGGTCGAACAGCGTGTCAGAGGCGGCGGAGTCCACTCAGCACCCTTTCGAGCAGTGCGCGTTCCGGGCGTCCCGGGCCGTGCCCGGTGCCGTATACACGGATCTTTCCCTGGTCGGCCAGGTCGCTGAGCAGCACCCTGACGACGCCCAGCGGCATCTTGAGGATCGCCGAGATCTCGGCGACCGTGCGCATGCGTCGGCACAGCTCGACGATGGCCTGGAGCTCGGGCATCACCTTGGACGACAGGTCTCCCTGCGGGAGTTGTCTGCGGTCGGCGGGCGGTTCGAGCGCGGCGACGAACGTCTCGACGAGCAGGACGTGGCCGAAGCGGGTGCGTCCGCCGGTGAGGG
Source organism: Streptomyces sp. NPDC048057 (assembly GCF_040653095.1). NCBI lineage: Bacteria > Bacillati > Actinomycetota > Actinomycetes > Kitasatosporales > Streptomycetaceae > Streptomyces > Streptomyces sp. NPDC048057. The sequence continues at coordinate 158,498 of NZ_JBEZNF010000013.1, read as the reverse complement.
AGTACGGGCGCACCCGGGCGGGGCGCCGGTTCTCGCCGCGCACCGGGAGCCCCGTGGGCGTCGCCCCCGAAGGGCCGGCGGAGGAGGCCGCGGCGGTCATCGGCCGACCTCCAGGGACTGCCGCAGCTCGCTGCGGAGTTCGGGGGTGAGCACGTGCCCGGCCCGGCCCACGAACAGGCCCATGTGGTACGCGACCACGGACATGTCGCAGTCGGCCTCGGCGTGCACCCCGAGGAGCGAGCCGTCGCTGATCGCCATGACGAACACGCAGGCGCCCTCCATCGCCACCATCGTCTGCTTGACCCCGCCGCCGTCCATCAGCTTGGCGGCGCCGACGGTGAGGCTGCCGATGCCGGACACGATGGTGGCGAGGTCGGCGCTGGATCCGCGCGGGCCCTCTCCGTGGAGCGGGTTACCAGGTGCGGCGTTCTGCGCGGGGTCGGAGGAGAGCAGCAGCAGTCCGTCGGACGAGACGACGGCGACGGAGCGCAGTCCGGGCACCTCCTCCACCAGATTGCTCAGCAGCCAGTGCAGATTGCGGGCCTCGCTGCTCAGGCCGAACGTCCCGGTCGCAGTCAACTGCGTGCCTCCTCGACTGTGTCCCCCGCCTCTTCTGGTGCCGTTGTACGGGCGATCTCGGCCTGCGCCTCGCGTCGGCCGTCCTCGGCGGCCCTTTGGAAGCCCCCGAGTTTACGGCGCAGGGCGTCGGCGTCCAGGCCGCCGCCCTTGCGCCCCGCGGCAGGCTCCGCGGGCTTGACGACCCGGGGCGTGCGCTTGGGCAGGCCCTTGTCGGTGACGCGGTCCCATGCGGGTGCGCCGGATCGGGTCGAACCGGTCGGGGCGTCCTGGCCGGCTGCGGCCAGGGGCTCCGTCGGCCGTGCGGTGTCCCCACTCCGCACGGTCCCGGTCGCGTCGATCGCCGTGAACTCCTCGTTGCGTACGTGCTGGTCGTGCTGTACGTGCTGGTGGTGCTCCCGCTCGGGGTGCACCGAATCCCGGTGGTCGTCGGACGCGGCTGCGGGCAGGCTCGGGAGCCGCATCTCGAAGGTGGGCTCGTCGATGCCGTCGATGCCGTGGGTCTGCGGGTCGCCGTCGGCGACCCGGCCGTGCACCTCCGGCTCGGCCGCGCGGACGGCGGCTTCGGCGGCCTCCACCAGCGGGTCGGCACCGGGCTGTGACGGGGCGGGCGGCACGGCCGCGCGCGCGGTGGTCGGCAGCGCGTTGGAGTTGGCTTCGGCGACCGAGCCGGGCAGTTGGACGGCGGGCATGGTGCCCGAGTCGGTGAGCGCGTTGCGGCCCTCGGCCGGCGGCTCCTTGGGCAGCAGCGGCTGCGGCAGGACGACCACCGCGGTGAGCCCGCCGTGCTTGCCGTCGCGCAGTTGGACCCGTACGCCGTGGCGGGCGGCGAGCAGTGCGGTGACGCGCAGTCCGAGGCCCTCGGCGTCGGTGGACGCCTTGCCCGAGCGCGTGCGCGCGGACTGGCCCGAGCCGGCCTTCCCCTGCTGCGGGCCCCGGCCCTTGGCCTTGCCCTTCCCCTTGCCGCGTCCCTTGTGCCAGGTCTCGAAGCCGGCCGGGTCCTCCAACTTGCCGTTGAGGTCGAGGAGTCGGGCGGCGGACATGCCGATGCCGCTGTCCTGGACGGAGAGCATGACCTCGCCGTTCTCCAGGAGCCAGCCGGAGAGTTCGACCTGGGCGTCCGGCGGGGAGAACGAGGTGGCGTTCTCCAGCAGTTCGGCGATGAGGTGGCTGAGGTCGTCCGCGGCGAAGCCGGCGACCTGCGCGTGCGGCGGCAGGGACTGGATGACGACCCGTTCGTACCGCTCGATCTCGCTGACGGCGGCGCGCAGCACGTCGACGAGCGGCACCGCGCCGGGGTGGCCATGGCTGTGCTCGGCGCCGGCGAGCACCAGCAGGTTCTCGCTGTGCCGGCGCATCACGGTGGCCATGTGGTCGAGCTTGAAGAGGGTGGCCAGCCGCTCCGTGTCCTGCTCGCGCTCCTCCAGCTTCTCGATCACGGAGAGCTGGCGCTCGACGAGTCCGAGGGTGCGCAGGGAGAGGTTGACGAAGGTGTGGTCGACGCTGTGGCGCAGCCGCTCGACCTCGTTGGTCAGCTCGTCGACCGTGCGGGCGGACGCGGCGCGCTCGGCGGCGAGTTCCGCGGCGAGACGGGCGGCGTCGGCCGCCGCCTTGGAGTCGTTGCCGCGGCCCGTGCCCGGGTCGGTGGCGCGGTCCGCGGCGGGGGTGCGGCGGGTGGCGTCCAGCCCCTCGGCCCGGGCGGCGAGCTCCCGCACCTTGCCGTGCAGGGTGTTGAGGGACCGTACGACCTGGGCGAACTCGTCGTTGCGGCCGGTGAAGGCGACGGGCTCCGCCAGCTCCGGGGAGCCGGCGACGCGGGCCGCGCCGAGCCGCAGCACGGCCAGCGGGCGGGTGATCGTGCGCAGCAGGGCGGCGAGCACGCCGATCGAGAGCAGCAGCAGGGCGCCGAGGATCGCGACCCGTATCTCCAACGCGGTGACATCGTCGTCACGGAGCTGTTCGAGGCTGGTGATGCGCTCGGTGGCGAGGGCGGACTCCACACCGCGCATCTGCTCGATGCGGGCGGTGAGCGCGGCGGCGAGCTTGACGTGGTCCGTCTCCAGCTCGCTCTCGGACAGCTCGGGCCGGTCGGTGAGAAGGGCCAGGAACTCCTCGGCCGCCTTGACCTCGGCGCCGGTGACGGTGGCGGCGAGGGAGTCCCGGGCGGCCTTGTTCGCGGCCTGGTCGAAGTCGGCGAGGGCGGCCTCCTCGCGCACCTGCGCCTGCTGGGCGGCGGCGCTGAGGGAGTCCCGGGCGCCGGCGGCGGCCTTCTGGGCGTCGCTCTCCCGCTTCACGGTGCGGCCCGTGGTGTAGTCGTACTCCTCTTCGGGCTTCCCGCCGGGCACGGCGAGGGCGGCGAGCAGCAGACCGCGGGTGGCGGACGCCTGCTCGACGGCCTGGCCGAGGGCGGCGGGGGCGCGGGTGCCGTGGGCGGCGCGCGGCGGGGTCTTCTCGGCAAGTTCGTCGGCGAGGGAGTTCAGGCTGCCGATGATGTCGGTGTACGCCTGGTGGGCCTCGATCGCGGAGCCCTTGCCGGTGAGCGCGGTGCGGCGCAGGGACGGCACGGTCGACAGCTCGCGGCGCAGCGCGGCCCGCTCGGCGGGGATGGAGCCGCGGATCTCCTCTATCTGCCGGTCGACGCGGGCGCTGCGGGTGGCGGTGACCTTGCGGTGGTCGGCCTCGTCGCCCCGCTGGTCGTCGCGGCCCGCGGAGACGTACGCGGTGATCTCGTCGCGCTCGTCGGCGAGCGAGTGGGCGAGGGTGACGGCCTGTCGGTTGAGTTCGGCGAGCGTTACCAGGCGCTGGGACTCGTGGAGGTCGGCGGAGCCGTCGAGGATGCCGGGGGCGCCCGCGCCGCCGACGATCAGGGCGACGACGCCGACGCCGATGACCAGCCTGCTGCGGAGCCGCTTGGCACGGCCACGTCCGACGGGTACCGGAGGGTGGTGAACGGGGAACGTCTCAGGGGCCGGTGGGGCGGCCGTAGGGGCCCCTGAAGGCCGCTTCTTCTGCACCGGTGCTCGCAATCCTGCTTGACTCGTCCAGCCGTGAACCATGAAGCAGAGATGACGGCCGGTCACACGCGGGACCCCACCCCTGGCACGCCTTCAGACGATTCCAGTGCTTTTGGGTAGGAGGCGCGCATCGGCCGCTCCGCCACCTGAACGAGTGAACATCACCGGGGAGTTGGCAAACAACTTCACTGCGTTGCCGGAATGAACGGTTCCGCGAGGCTGACTGGATCTTCCGGCCCGGCTTTGGCAGGATGCGCGCCCGCATATGCCAACAGGGGTGCCATCGCCCCGACGGACCCGCGCTGACCTGGCCGTACGGAGGATTCCGCCGGGTGTGGGGGTTGCGTGAACGTGTCATGCAGACTGTGCGTCATGCGCATTGAACTCGCCACGTCGCCCGGATCCGCCGAACGGCCCAACGAAGACTGGGTGTCAGCGGCCCTGCCCGCTGCGGGCCAGGGCGGATCCCTCGTGGCGCTCGACGGGGTGACCCCTCCGACCGGCGATGACGGCTGCATGCACGGGGTCCCGTGGTTCACCGCGCACCTCGGCGGTGCGCTGCTGGAACTCTCCACGACGCGGCGTGACCTGTCCCTGACCGAAATCCTCTCCACGGCAATCCGCCGCACCGCGGATTCCCACCGGCAAACCTGTGACCTTTCTCACGTTCGCACGCCCCAGGCGACGGTGGTCCTCGCGCGCTGGGGCGGACCGCTGGAGGACGTCGAGCATCTGGTGCTCTCGGACTCCGCCCTCCTCGTGGAGACGCCCTCCGGTGAGGTGCGGGCGATCTTGGACGACCGGCTCGACCGGCTGCCCCGGGAGGCGCTGCGCACCCATGCGTCGGCGGACGCGCTGCGCAACGCCGAGGGCGGCTTCTTCACCGCGGCGGCGGATCCGTCCGTGGCCGGGCGCGCGGTGACCGGCCGCACCCCGCGCACCGAGGTCCGCTCGCTCACGGCGCTCACGGACGGGGCCTCGCGCTGGGTCGACATGTTCGAGGAGGGCGACTGGGCGCAGTGCGTCGCCGTGGTGCGCCGGGAGGGGCCGCAGGGGCTGATCGACCGGGTGCGCGCCGTCGAGACGGCGGCGAAGGAGCGCACCGCGGTGATCCGCTGGAAGCTGCACGACGACGCGGCGGTGGTCTTCGCCGAGCTGTGAGCCGTGCCTCAGCCGCGCCGCGGCCGGGCCGTGACCGTCGTGGCCGCGGTCGTACCGGGCCGGGCCCGGGTCGCGCCGGACCGCCCCGGCGCCGCCGGCCCGTCAGCGGCGCCCGGTCGCGGGCGGCGGCGTCAGTCCTCCGCCCGGTCGTTGAGCTGACGCAGCAGCCGCGCCAGTTCCGCGATCTCACCGCGGTCCCAGCTCGCGAGCTTGCGGACGTACCGTTCGCGGCGCGCGTCCCTCACCCGGCGGAACCGCTCCAGACCTTCTTCGGTGAGCCGGACGAGTGACGCCCGCCCGTCCGCCGGATCTGGCTCGCGGACGACCACGCCGACGTCCTCCAGCGCCCGCAGTTGGCGGCTCATTGTCGCCTTGCCGACACCGAAGTACGCCGCGAGGTCGGTGGCCCGCTGGGCTCCCGCGTCCTCCAGTCGCACGAGCAACCCGTAGGCGGACGACTCCAGTCCGGGGTGGACCTCGCGCGCCATCTCCCCCGACTGCGACCGTGCACGGCGTAGGAATACGGCCAACTCCCGCTCCAGGCCCAGGAACACCTGGTCCACACCACTCACACCGTTGGGGTTGGCTTCACTCCCCGTACCGCTTTCGTGCACGTCAGAACCCCTCATAGGCTTTCCGGTTCCTGAAAGTTTTCGTCAATGACCACCGTCTTTGCAGTTCGGTCAGTATTTCGCAGGCGTAGACCAACGGCACCATCCTCGGCCCCTTCCGGACACCCTTCTACGTGCGTAGCGTCAGATATGGCATGTCCACACCATGTTGGTCCATCGCGGTCATGCCGACGCTCCGTCCGATCCCCCCACCGAGCGCCGTCGGAGGCACGCTTATGTCCGTGCAGAGATCCGGAACGACCGTCCCCCACCACGCGTCGATGAGACCCCGCCGCACGCTCGCGACCGCGGTCGGCACCCTCCTCGCCGTCCTGTCCCCCCTCGCCGCCGCGACCGCCGCACCGGCCCCCCAGGACGGGGACCGCCCACCGCGCGGCTCCGCCCACATGGGCATGGGCGTCGTCGAACACGACGGCCAGGGCGGGCTGCCCGTCCCGACCCGCGCCGTCCAGACCGAAGGCGTCGACGTCTCCAGCCACCAGGGCAACGTCAACTGGTCCGGCCTGTGGACCAGCGGCGTGAAGTGGGCCTTCGTGAAGGCCACCGAGGGCACGTACTACAAGAACCCGTACTTCGCCCAGCAGTACAACGGCTCGTACGACATCGGAATGGTCCGGGGCGCGTACCACTTCGCCACCCCGGACACCGCGTCGGGCGCCGCGCAGGCGGACTACTTCGTCAACAACGGCGGAGGCTGGTCGCGCGACGGCAAGACGCTGCCGGGCGCACTCGACATCGAGTGGAACCCCTACGGCGCGGCCTGCTACGGCAAGACGCAGACCCAGATGGTGACCTGGATCCGGGACTTCCTGAACCGGTACCGGGCCCGCACCGGGCGGGACGCGGTGATCTACACCGCGACGAGCTGGTGGACCCAGTGCACCGGCAACTACAGCGGCTTCGGCGCGAGCAACCCGCTGTGGATCGCCCGGTACAACACCACGCCCGGCACCCTGCCGGCGGGCTGGGGCTTCTACACGATGTGGCAGTACACCTCGTCCGGGCCGATCGTCGGCGACCACAACAAGTTCAACGGCGCCTACGACCGGGTCGTGGCGCTCGCCAACGGCTGAGCGGGCCGGGCCGCGGCCGGGCTCTGCTGCCGGACCGGCCGTGTCACTGCGTCACGACCAGTGCGTCGGTCGGTCCAGGGCGGCGGGCAGTCCGGTCGCGGCGTCGCCCCTGGCCGCGTTCACCTGCATCTGGGTGAGGAAGAGGCTGCCGCGCAGATCGGCGCCGGTGAGATCGGCGTCGCGCAGATCGGCGCCGATCAGATCGCACTGGCGCAGGTCCGCGCCGGCGAGGTCGGCGCCGATCAGGTACGCCCCGCGCAGGCTCACGCCGCGCAGATCGGCGCCGCGCAGGCGGGCGCCCATCAGATCGGCGCCCCTGCGGTCCTTCTTGCGCCCGCGCACCGGGGCCCGCACCAGCTCGCTGACCCGCACCAGCAGCGCGTTCACCTTCTGCCGCTGCGCGTCCACGTCCACCGCGAGCAGCGCACCCGGCTCACGCCGCGCCAGCTCGTCCGTCTCCGCGTACAGCTCCCGCAGCCGGCTGCGGAGGGGGCGGGCGGCGTGGTGGGTGAGCGCGTCGGCCAGGTACCAGAGCAGCTCGTGCAGATTCCGTGCGACGGGGAACGCCTCGACGACGGCGACGCCGGTGTGCTGCGACACGCGCTGCCCGGCGCCGAAGCAGTCGTACGTGGTGCAGCCCCGGTAGCCGCTGGTGCGCAGCCGGGCGTGTATCGAACAGCGGAAGTCCGCGGTGAGGTTGTGGCAGGGGGTGCCGGCGGACTTGTCGACGGCGAAGTCGGCGGAGGCGCGGAAGGGGAGCGCGGTGCAGCACAGCCCGAGGCACGCGGCGCAGTCGCCGCGCAAGGCGGTGTCTTGATCCATCCCCCCATTCTCCCGCGCCCCCGCGGGCGGCCCGACCGCGCGTTTTCCCCGCGGGAGCGGTGCCCCGTGCGACCTGGTTGCCCGCGCCCCTGGACGATCCCGCCGTAGCCCCGCGGGCGGTTTTGTCTCCGCGCCCCGTGGATGGCTTGTCGCGCAGTTCCCCGCGCCCCTGGGTTGCCCCAGGCGTCGGCTTGCAAGGATTGGTCAGCGCGACAACCCGCAGGCAGGGGACGGGGGCAGCCAAACAGGGGCGCGGGGAACTGCGCGAGAACCACCCACCGTCCGCACACGCCAACCCGCCCGTGGGGAAACGGTCTAGGTGTATTGCCCCGGGAGGTTGTGGACGGGTGACGCAGGTCTCGGCCGAGGTGTCTTGAACGGGTGAGGGCCTTCCGGGTTCGGTGTGGATTGCGACGTCTACACCAACCAGCAGAAGGCCCTCATGCCCCACCGTAATGCACCCCTGACCGAGACCGGACGGCTTCGTCTGGCCCGCTGCGTGGTCGAGGACGGTTGGCCCCTGCGCCGGGCCGCCGAACGCTTCCAGGTCTCGCCCACCACGGCACAGCGGTGGGCGAGCCGCTACCGCTCTCTGGGCGAGGCGGGCATGAGTGACCACTCGTCTCGTCCGCATCGCAGTCCCCGCCGGACGCCGACCCGGACCGAGCGCCGGATCATCAAGGTCAGGGTCCTGCGCCGGTGGGGCCCGGCCCGCATCGCCCACCTCCTCGGCCTCGTCCCCTCCACCGTCCACCGCGTCCTGGCCCGCTACCGTCTGGCCCGCCTCACCCACCTCGACCGCGCGACAGGCCGGGCCATACGCCGCTACGAACGCGAGATGCCCGGCGAACTCGTCCACGTCGACATCAAGAAACTCGGCAACATCCCCGACGGCGGCGGCCACAAAGCCCTCGGCCGCCAAGCAGGCCGCAAGAACCGCGAGAACGCCGGCTACGGCTACATCCACACCGCCGTCGACGACCACTCCCGCCTCGCCTACAGCGAAATCCACGCCGACGAGAAGAAGGACACCGCCACCGGCTTCTGGACCAGGGCCCACGCCTACTTCACCGCCTGCGGGATCACCGTCGAACGCGTCCTGACCGACAACGGCGCCTGCTACAAGTCCCACGCCTGGCGCGACGCGATGGCGGCGGCCGGGATCACCCACAAGCGAACCCGGCCCTACCGGCCCCAGACCAACGGCAAGGTCGAACGCCTCAACCGCACCCTGCTCGACGAATGGGCCTACGCCCGCCCCTACCGCTCCGAACAGGAACGCCGCGAAGCGTTCCCGCAATGGCTCCACACCTACAATCACCACCGCGGACACACCGCACTCGCGGGCAAACCACCCGCCAGCCGCGTCCCCAACCTCACAGGGCAATACATCGGGCGTGTCGGGCGGAACTGCGCGAGCAAGCCCCACCGGGCCGTACCGGCCAACGCGCCCGCAGGGCAACGGCGCTCGCGTCCGGGCGCACCGGGGGCCCGGGCCCCGGGAAGAGGCTCGGGCGCCCCGGGGGTCACGCCGCCGCGGGGACGCGCAGCTCCGCGGGGGTGAGGGCGATGTCCAGCACCTCGCGGACGTCCGTCACCGCATGGACCTCCAGGCTCGCCAAGATCTCCGCGGGGACGTCGTCCAGGTCCGGCTCGTTCCGCTTGGGGATCACCACCGTGGTGATCCCGGCCCGATGCGCCGCCAACAGCTTCTGCTTCACGCCGCCGATCGGCAGCACCCGACCCGTCAGCGACACCTCACCCGTCATCGCCACGTCCGTGCGGACCGGCCGCCCGGACAGCAGCGACGCGAGCGCCGTCGTCATCGTGATGCCCGCGCTCGGACCGTCCTTCGGGACCGCGCCCGCCGGGAAGTGGATGTGCACCCCGCGGTCCTTGAGGTCCGCCACCGGCAGCTCCGCCTCCGCGCCGCGCGACCGCAGGAAGGAGAGCGCGATCTGCGCGGACTCCTTCATCACGTCACCGAGCTGCCCGGTCAGCGTCAGCCCGGACGCGCCCGTCTCCGGGTCGGCCAGGGACGCCTCGACGTACAGCACGTCCCCGCCCGCGCCGGTGACGGCGAGGCCGGTGGCGACGCCGGGCACCGCGGTCCGGCGCTCGGCCGGGTCCTGCGCGGACTCGGGCACGTGGTGCGGCCGTCCGATCAGCCCGCGCAACTGCTCCGCGCCGATGGTGAACGGCAGCTCCCGGTCGCCCAGCTCGTGCTCCGCGGCCACCTTCCGCAGCAGCCGGGCGACGGACCGCTCCAGGTTCCGCACGCCGGCCTCGCGGGTGTACTCGCCGGCGAGCCTGCGCAGCGCGGACTCGTCGATGACGACCTCGTCCGCCGCGAGGCCCGCCCGCTCCAGCTGGCGCGGCAGCAGGTGGTCCCGGGCGATGACGACCTTCTCGTCCTCGGTGTAGCCGTCCAGCCGGACGAGCTCCATCCGGTCGAGCAGCGCCTCCGGGATGGCCTCCAGCACGTTCGCGGTGGCCAGGAAGACGACGTCGCTCAGGTCGAGTTCGACCTCCAGGTAGTGATCGCGGAAGGTGTGGTTCTGCGCCGGGTCGAGGACTTCGAGCAGCGCCGCGGCGGGGTCGCCGCGGAAGTCGGAGCCGACCTTGTCGATCTCGTCGAGCAGGACGACCGGATTCATCGAACCGGCTTCCTTGATCGCCCGGACGATGCGGCCGGGGAGCGCGCCGACGTACGTGCGCCGGTGGCCCCGGATCTCCGCCTCGTCCCGTACGCCGCCGAGGGCGACGCGGACGAACGTGCGGCCCATGGCGTGGGCGACGGACTCCGCGATCGACGTCTTGCCGACGCCGGGCGGGCCGACGAGCGCCAGCACCGCGCCGCCGCGCCGTCCGCCGACGACGCCGAGGCCGCGGTCGGAGCGCCGCTTGCGCACGGCCAGGTACTCGGTGATCCGCTCCTTCACGTCCTTCAGGCCCGCGTGCTCGGCGTCGAGGACGGTCTTGGCGCCCTGGATGTCGTACGCGTCCTCGGTGCGCTCGTTCCACGGCAGTTCGAGGACGGTGTCGAGCCACGTGCGGATCCAGGAGCCCTCGGGGCTCTGGTCGCTGGCCCGCTCCAGCTTGTCGACCTCCTTGAGGGCCGCCTCGCGGACCTTCTCGGGCAGGTCGGCGGCTTCGACGCGGGAACGGTAGTCGTCGGACTCCTCGCCCTCGGCGTCGCCGTTCAGCTCGCGCAGTTCCTTGCGGACCGCGTCGAGCTGGCGGCGCAGCAGGAACTCGCGCTGCTGCTTGTCGACGCCCTCCTGGACGTCCTTGGCGATGGACTCGGCGACGTCCTGCTCCGCGAGGTGCTCGCGGAGCTGGTCGGTGGCGAGCCGCAGCCGGGCCACCGGGTCGACGGTGTCGAGCAGTTCGATCTTCTGGGCGGTGGTGAGGAAGGGCGAGTACCCGGCGTTGTCGGCGAGCTGGGAGACGCCGTCGATCTGCTGGATGCGGTCGACGACCTGCCAGGCACCGCGCTTCTTCAGCCAGTCGGTGGCGAGGGCCTTGTACTCCTTGACCAGCTCCAGGACCTGGCCGGGCAGCGGGTCGGGCAGGATCTCGTCGACCGCGGTGCCCTCGACCCAGAGCGCGGCGCCCGGGCCGGTCGTCCCGGCGCCGATCTGCACCCGGGAACGGCCCCGGATCAGCGCGCCGGGGTCGCCGTCGGAGAGCCGGCCGACCTGCTCGACGGTCCCGAGCACACCGGTCGCGGCGTACGTGCCGTCGACGCGGGGAACAAGCAGCACCCGTGGCTTGCTGGCACCGGACGAGCGCGCGGCGGCCTGCGCGGCCTCGACCGCGGCACGCACCTCCGCGTCGGTCAGGTCAAGCGGCACCACCATGCCTGGCAGGACGACCTCGTCGTCCAGCGGCAGCACGGGCAGGGTGAGCGGTGTGAAGGCGTCGGACTCAGCAGCCATGATCTCCCCTTTGGCAGTGAACTTGAGCTGTACCGACTCAATGCGCGGTGCCCCCCAGATGTTCCCCACCCCCTGTTCGCTCTGAGCGATCACGTCGCTGAAGTGCGGGATATCGCGACCAAGCCGCACTTTGGCCTTATCCGTTCGCACACCGCCGGCGACCCGGCCACGATGGCCCCACCGCGCCGCCCGCACTGCACCGGAGGTCCCGTGCCCCAGCCCGTCACCCTCGACCGCCGAGACGGCCCGTACGGCGAGATCGTCCTGCGCCGCCGGGGCGATCACCACGAGATCATCGCCAACGGGTGCTTCCTGATGGACACCGCGGACGGCCGCTCCGAGCGGCGGCTCGTGGACGCCGCGTTCGAAACCCTCACCGCCGCCGAAGACCCCGCCGCCGCGAAGTCGGCCGAAAAGCGACCTGAGCTGCTCATCGGCGGACTGGGCGTCGGCTTCTCCCTGGCGCACGCCGCGGGGAACCCGCGTTGGGGTCGCATCGCCGTGGTCGAACGCGAGGAGGCGATCGTCGAGTGGCACCGTTCGGGCCCGCTCGCGGCGGTCTCGGGACCGGCGCTCGCGGACCCCCGGAGCGTGATCCTCCGCACGGACCTGCTGACCCATCTCCGCGATGCGGACGACCTTTACGACGCGCTATGTCTGGATATCGACAACGGCCCCGACTGGACCGTGACCGAGGACAACGACGCGTTGTACGCACCGGCCGGACTCGCCCTGTGTCACGGTCGGTTGCGACCGGGAGGCGTCCTCGCCGTCTGGTCCGCACAGCCCTCCGCACCCTTTGAACGCGCCCTGCGGAATGCCGGATTCAACGGGGTAAGAACCGAAGAGATCCAGGTTGCCCGAGGCGTACCGGACGTGGTCCACCTCGGCGTTCGGCCTGCGTAGCAGGCTGGTGCGCAGTGCGCTTAGTCTGCTGAACTACACACCGGATCTACAACGAGCGTGAATCTCCCGAGAGCGCTTACAGGGGCGGGCGATGGAACAGACACAGACCACCACCCAGACGAGCGTGGCGGCCACGCCCGGCGCGCAGCGACGGGTGCTGGTCGTCGAGGACGACTCGACGATCGTGGACGCCATCGCCGCACGTCTGAGGGCCGAGGGCTTCTTGGTGCAGACCGCGGCGGACGGCCCGGCCGCGGTCGACGCGGCCGACGCCTGGCAGCCCGACCTGATGGTGCTGGACGTGATGCTGCCCGGCTTCGACGGCCTGGAGGTCTGCCGCCGGGTGCAGGCGCAGCGCCCGGTTCCGGTGCTGATGCTGACCGCCCGGGACGACGAGACCGACATGCTGGTGGGCCTCGGCGTCGGGGCCGACGACTACATGACGAAGCCCTTCTCGATGCGGGAGCTGGCGGCGCGGGTCCACGTGCTGCTGCGCCGGGTGGAGCGCGCCGCGCTCGCCGCGGTCACTCCGCGTAGCGGGATCCTGCGGCTGGGCGAGCTGGAGATCGACCACGCCCAGCGACGGGTGCGGGTGCGCGGTGACGACGTGCACCTCACCCCGACCGAGTTCGACCTGTTGGTCTGTCTCGCCAACACGCCCCGCGCGGTGCTCTCCCGGGAGCAGTTGCTCGCGGAGGTCTGGGACTGGGCGGACGCCTCGGGCACCCGGACGGTCGACAGCCACATCAAGGCGCTGCGCCGGAAGATCGGCGCGGAGCGGATCCGTACGGTCCACGGCGTCGGGTACGCACTGGAGACGCCAGCGCCATGAGACGGCGCACCCGGGCCGCCCCGGCGCCTTCGGCGCCGCCCGCCTACGCGGAGTCGCCCGCCCGGGAGGGCCGGCCGCGGCGCGCCCCGCGCACGCCCCCCGCGGGCGGCCGGGGCGAGCGCGCGGGGCCGGCCCGCCGCGGCGCCCGGGCGGAGCCGTGCGAGGGCCGCCGGCGGGGCGCCGTCCCGATCACGATCAAGACCAAGCTCGGCACGCTCGTGGTGGTCTCCGTCTTCATCACCACGGGACTGCTGCTGGTCGCCCTGCGCACCTCCACCGAGCTGCGCTTCATCACGGTCTTCTCGGTGATCGCCACCCTGTTGATCACCCAGTTCTTCGCGCACGGCCTGACCGCGCCGCTGGACGAGATGAACACGGTCGCCAAGGGCATCTCGCACGGTGACTACACCCAGCGGGTGCGCGGCGCGGACCGCCGGGACGAGCTCGGCGACCTGGCCTCGACGATCAACCGCATGGCGGACGACCTGGAGGCCGTGGCCCTGCACCGCAAGGAGCTGGTGGCCAACGTCTCGCACGAGCTGCGCACCCCGATCGCCGCACTGCGCGCCGTCCTGGAGAACGTGGTGGACGGCGTCTCGGCGGCCGACCCGGAGACCATGCGCACGGCGCTCACCCAGACCGAGCGCCTGGGCCGGCTGGTGGAGACCCTGCTGGACCTCTCGCGCCTCGACAACGGTGTCGTACCGCTGCGGGCGCGCCGCTTCGAGGTGTGGCCGTACCTGTCGGGGGTGCTCAAGGAGGCGAACCTGGCGGGGGCGCAGCGCCGGCTCGCGTCCGGCTCCGGCCACCACACCCGTACCGACGTCCATCTGCACCTGGACGTGTCGCCGCCGGAGCTGACCGCGCACGCGGACCCCGAACGGCTGCACCAGGTCGTGGCCAACCTGATCGACAACGCGGTGAAGCACTCGCCGCCGCACGGCCGGGTCACGGTGCGGGCGCGGCGCGGGCGGCAGCCGGAGTCGCTGGACCTGGAGGTCGTGGACGAGGGGCCGGGCATTCCGGAGCAGGAGCGCCACCGGGTCTTCGAACGGTTCAACCGGGGCTCGGTCGTCTCCCCGCACGGCAAGGGCAGCGACGGCGGCACGGGCCTGGGGCTCGCCATCGCGCGCTGGGCCGTGGACCTGCACGGCGGGCGCATAGGCGTGGCCGAATCGGCACGGGGCTGCCGCATCCTCGTCACTCTTCCGGGAATCCCCGCGCAGCGAAGTTGACGTAGGGTTCGAACGACCGCCGGTCAGGCTGTGTGTACCCGCCATGGGTAGGGCCACTGACCGCGGCGGACCAGTGGGTTCACCAGTGTTCTTCCTGGTCAGTGGTGCGAACCGGTACGGTCCGCCACATCCTCGGCATGGGCGAACCGTGGTTGTTTCCCGCCATTCCTCACCATGAAACCCGCGTTTCGGTGTGACATACGCGACGATGGCCCGCCCGGCCTGCATCTACCGGCCCCGGGGGCGTAGCCTTTATTTCCGCTGTCCACCACCTTGTGAAGCGGAAGAGGGCGGTTGCCGCCGTGTCGTCTCAGGTCCCCAGTAACGCCAGCTCCCCCAGCCTCCGGCCGGGAGGTGCCCCCACGGTTGACCAAGGCACGCAGGGCCAGGGCCCTGCAGCCGCCTTCGGCGCCAATGAGTGGCTCGTCGACGAGATCTACCAGCAGTACCTCCAGGATCGCGATTCCGTAGACCGCGCCTGGTGGGACTTCTTCGCCGACTACAAGCCGGGCGGCAAGAACGCCGCCGAGGCGCCCGCCGAGGGCGCGCCCGCCGCCGCGCCGCCGGCGCAGGTCACCACCCCGGCCGCGCCGCAGCAGCCCGCCCAGGCGGCTCCCGCTGCGCCCGCGGCTCCGGCCGCCCCGGCACCGGCCGCCCCGGCACCGGCTGCCGCACCGGCTGCTCCCGCCGCTGCCGCCCCAGCTGCGAAGCCGGCGCCGGCCGCCAAGCCGGCCGCGGCCCCCAAGGCCGCCGCTCCGGCTGCCGGCGGCCCGGAGCTGGTCACCCTGCGCGGCCCCTCCGCCGCCGTCGTGAAGAACATGAACGCCTCGCTGGAGGTGCCCACGGCCACGTCCGTGCGCGCCGTCCCGGTGAAGCTGCTCTTCGACAACCGCATCGTCATCAACAACCACCTCAAGCGCGCCCGGGGCGGGAAGGTCTCCTTCACCCACCTCATCGGCTTCGCGATGGTGCAGGCCCTCAAGGCCATGCCGTCGATGAACTGGTCGTACGCGGAGAAGGACGGCAAGCCGACCCTCGTCAAGCCGGAGCACGTCAACTTCGGCCTCGCGATCGACCTGGTGAAGCCGAACGGCGACCGCCAGCTCGTCGTCGCGGCCATCAAGAAGGCCGAGACGCTCAACTTCTTCGAGTTCTGGCAGGCGTACGAGGACATCGTCCGCCGCGCCCGCAGCAACAAGCTGACGATGGACGACTTCACCGGCGTCACCGTCTCGCTGACCAACCCCGGCGGCCTCGGCACGGTCCACTCCGTGCCCCGTCTGATGCCCAACCAGTCGGTCATCATGGGCGTCGGCTCCATGGACTACCCCGCCGAGTTCCAGGGCACCTCCCAGGACACCCTGAACAAGCTGGGCATCTCCAAGGTCATGACGCTGACCTCGACCTACGACCACCGGGTGATCCAGGGCGCCGCCTCCGGCGAGTTCCTGCGCATCGTGGCCAACCTGCTGCTGGGCGAGGACGGCTTCTACGACCAGATCTTCGAGGCGCTGCGCATCCCGTACGAGCCGGTCCGCTGGCTCAAGGACATCGACGCCTCGCACGACGACGACGTCACCAAGGCGGCGCGCGTCTTCGAGCTGATCCACTCCTACCGGGTCCGCGGCCACGTCATGGCCGACACCGACCCGCTGGAGTACCGCCAGCGCAAGCACCCCGACCTGGACATCACCGAGCACGGGCTCACCCTCTGGGACCTGGAGCGCGAGTTCGCGGTCGGCGGCTTCGCCGGCAAGACGCTGATGAAGCTGCGGGACGTCCTCGGCGTGCTGCGCGACTCGTACTGCCGCACCACCGGCATCGAGTTCATGCACATCCAGGACCCCAAGCAGCGCAAGTGGATCCAGGACCGCGTGGAGCGCCCGCACGCCAAGCCGGAGCGCGAGGAGCAGCTGCGGATCCTGCGCCGGCTGAACGCCGCCGAGGCGTTCGAGACGTTCCTGCAGACGAAGTACGTCGGCCAGAAGCGGTTCTCCCTGGAGGGCGGCGAGTCCGTCATCCCGCTGCTGGACGCGGTCATCGACTCCGCCGCCGAGGCGCGGCTGGACGAGGTCGTCATCGGCATGGCCCACCGCGGCCGGCTGAACGTGCTGGCGAACATCGTCGGCAAGTCGTACGCGCAGATCTTCCGCGAGTTCGAGGGCAACCTCGACCCGAAGTCGATGCACGGCTCCGGCGACGTGAAGTACCACCTGGGCGCCGAGGGCACCTTCACCGGTCTCGACGGCGAGCAGATCAAGGTCTCCCTGGTCGCCAACCCCTCCCACCTGGAGGCGGTCGACCCGGTCGTGGAGGGCGTCGCCCGCGCCAAGCAGGACGTGATCAACAAGGGCGGCACGGACTTCACCGTCCTGCCGGTCGCCCTCCACGGCGACGCGGCCTTCGCCGGCCAGGGCGTCGTCGCGGAGACCCTGAACATGTCGCAGCTGCGCGGCTACCGCACCGGCGGCACCGTCCACGTGGTGATCAACAACCAGGTCGGCTTCACCGCCGCCCCGGAGTCCTCGCGCTCCTCGATGTACGCCACCGACGTGGCCCGCATGATCGAGGCGCCGATCTTCCACGTGAACGGCGACGACCCGGAGGCGTGCGTGCGCGTCGCCCGGCTCGCCTTCGAGTTCCGCCAGACGTTCAACAAGGACGTCGTGATCGACCTCATCTGCTACCGCCGCCGCGGTCACAACGAGGGCGACAACCCGCAGTTCACCAACCCGCAGATGGTCGCGCTGATCGACAAGAAGCGCTCGGTGCGCAAGCTGTACACCGAGTCCCTGATCGGCCGCGGCGACATCACGCTGGAAGAGGCGGAGCAGGCGCTCCAGGACTTCCAGGGCCAGCTGGAGAAGGTCTTCGCGGAGGTCCGCGAGGCCACCAGCCACCCGGCGCCGACGCACGTGCCCGACCCGCAGGCGGAGTTCCCGGTGGCCGTGACCACCGCGATCTCCCAGGAGGTCGTCAAGCGGATCGCCGAGTCCCAGGTCAACATCCCGGACCACATCACGGTCCACCCGCGGCTGCTGCCGCAGCTCCAGCGGCGCGCGTCCTCGGTCGAGGACGGCACCATCGACTGGGGCATGGGCGAGACCCTGGCCATCGGCTCGCTGCTGATGGAGGGCACCCCGGTGCGGCTGTCCGGCCAGGACACCCGCCGCGGCACCTTCGGCCAGCGCCACGCGGTCCTGGTCGACCAGCAGACCAACCAGGACTACACCCCGCTGCTGTACCTGACCGACGAGCAGGCCCGCTACAACGTCTACGACTCGCTGCTCAGCGAGTACGCGGCGATGGGCTTCGAGTACGGCTACTCGCTGGCGCGGCCCGAGTCGCTGGTGATGTGGGAGGCCCAGTTCGGCGACTTCGTCAACGGCGCGCAGACCGTCGTGGACGAGTTCATCTCCTCCGCCGAGCAGAAGTGGGGCCAGACCTCCGGCGTCACGCTGCTGCTGCCGCACGGCTACGAGGGCCAGGGCCCGGACCACAGCTCCGCCCGCCCCGAGCGCTTCCTCCAGATGTGCGCGCAGAACAACATGACGGTCGCCATGCCGACGCTGCCGTCGAACTACTTCCACCTGCTGCGGTGGCAGGTGCACAACCCGCACCACAAGCCGCTGATCGTCTTCACCCCGAAGCTGCTGCTGCGGCTGAAGGCGGCGCAGTCGACGACGGAGGAGTTCCTGACCGGCGGCTTCCGCCCGGTCATCGGGGACGAGTCGGTCGACCCGACGGCGGTGCGCAAGGTCGTCTTCACCTCCGGCAAGGTCTACTACGACCTCGACGCGGAGCGGAAGAAGCGCGGCGTGACGGACACGGCGATCATCCGACTGGAGCGGCTGTACCCGCTGCCGGGTGCGGAACTCCAGGCGGAGATCGCGAAGTTCCCGAACGCGGAGAAGTACCTGTGGGCCCAGGAGGAGCCCGCGAACCAGGGTGCCTGGCCGTTCATCGCGCTGAACCTGATCGACCACCTCGACCTGGCGGTCGGCGCGGACGTGCCGCACGGCGAGCGGCTGCGGCGGATCTCGCGTCCGCACAGCTCGTCGCCGGCGGTGGGTTCGGCGAAGCGGCACCAGGCGGAGCAGGCGCAGCTGGTCGCCGAGGTCTTCGACGCGTAGCCCTTGCGCGCAACCTAGCGCTATGAGGCCCGGCCCCTTCCTGGGGGCCGGGCCTCCCCCGTTTCCCGGGCGATCTCGCCATCGCCGTACGGCAGCGTTGGCCTCTGCGGCCGAGTGGTGGGCGGTTCGCGCAGTTCCCCGCGCCCCTAACCCCTCCGCCTGCACCCGCAGATGAGTGGCGGGGGCAGCGGAACAGGGGCGCTGGGGGTCCCCCTCGCCCTCTGGGCGTAGGTGGGGGTCCCCCCGTGCCCGCAGGGCACAGGGGGCGGAACTGCGCGAGCAACCCACCACCGGCCGCGGAGACCAAACCGTCCGCAGGGAAGCGGCGAGGTCGTCCAGGGGGCGTCTCTACAGGAGGTTGGACTCCGTCAGGAGCGTGGTGACGGTCTCTTGTTCCTCCAGGGCGCGCTCCGGGCCCGCCGAGCGGGCCAGGCGGGAGGCGCGGGCGTGGTGCGCCGCGAGGAGCGCGTCCAGGAGCTCGCGGGGGCCGGACGCCGCCGCGCGGCAGTGCGCGGCGGCGTCGAGGAGGCGCTCACGCGACGCCGTGCGGCGAGCGAGCAGCGCTGTCGCGAGCGCGCGGTGCCAGCGCGCGGTGACCGCGAGCGCCGGGTCCGTCGTGGTGCGCGCCGCCTCCCCCAGCGTCCAGTCCGCCTCGTGGAGGTCCGCGAGTGCCTCGTCCGCGCGGAAGCGTTCGAGGTGGGCGTGGCCGAGGAGCGCCCTGCGCTCCGGGAGCGCCGGGTCGCCGGCCGCGGTCTGGTCGACCGCGCTGCGCAGGTGCCGTACGGCGGTGTGGACGTCGCCCGGCGCGTCCTTGTCGACGCCGCGTTCGATCAGCCGGCGCCCCAGGGAGGTGAGGACGCCGGCCCGTCCGGGGTCGTGCCACGGCAGCAGCGGCAGGGCCTCCGTCCACGCGGCTATGACGGAGTCGCGGTGGGACCAGCTCCCGCTCTCGGCGTGCCGCTGCTCCAGGTGGCGGGCCATCCGCAGCAGGATGCCCGCCTCCGCGGCCTCGTCGCGCTCCACGTGGCGGCGGGCCTGGTCGAGGGCCTGGAGGATGCGCAGCCTGGCGTCGTCGTCGGGGTGCTCGTACGCGAACTCGATGGCGTCCGCGTACTCCAGCCAGGCGCGCAGCAGTTCCGCGGAGGCGCCGGGCGCGCCCGCCCCGGGGTCGATGCCGTCGATCCCGGCGAGCAGGTCGTCGCCGGCGCGCTCCGCGTAGCCGCGGGAGGCGGCGGGGTCGACGGCGTCCGCGGCCACGGGGCCCTCGCCGCGGTGGTGGCGGGCGAGGTCGAGGAGGAGGCCGCCGCGCAGCAGCAGCGCGGTCTCGTGGTGCTCGACGCGGTCGGGGTCCGGGTAGGGCCCGGGAAGGCTCTCGTCGATGAGCGCCTGGACGACGTCGACGGCGGTGCCGAGGGTCGTGGTGGCCCACTGGCCGGGGGTGGCGGGGCCGCGCAGCGCGTACGGCGCGCCGGTGACCGCGAGCCGCCGCAGCACCCGCACCCGCAGCGGCGTCGCGGCCTCCCGCAGCGCGGTGTCCCAGCGTCCGGGCCCTTCGGTGAGTTCGGCGAGGCTCCCGTCGGCCGCGGCCAGCAGGACCGCGGCGATCGGGGCGGGGTCGGCGCCGTCCGTGCCGGCGCGCACGGCCACCCAGTCGGGCAGGAGCTTGGTGCTCAGGCGGCCGGCGGCGACCTCCTCCGCCATGATCTCCAGCAGCCGGCCCAGGGTGAGGTGTGCCTCGGACGCGCCGGCGATCGCGTTCTGCGCGGCGTCGAGCGCTTCGGGCAGGTCCTCGGGGACGGGCCGCAGGAACCACCGCCGCAGCAGCGCGTCGGCCAGCTCCCCGTAGAGCGCGGCGCGCGCGGCGGCGCGGCGCTCGGCGCGGGTGGCGGAGCCGAGCAGGCGGATCGCGGTGTCCAGGTCGCGCACGGTGCCGTGTTCGCCGAAGTGGTCGAGGCAGGTCCGGGCTTGGGCGGCGAGGCCGGCCGGCCCGTCTTCGGGGGTGCCGAGCGGGGTGGCGGTCGGCGAGGGGCCGCCGAGGCGGCGCAGCACCTGGGTGGAGACCTGCGCGAAGGCCCACAGGCGGCGGGAGTGCGGCCCGGGGTCGGCGACGGCCGGCTCGGCGAAGCGGTCGGCGGGGCTGACGGAGCCGTCGAGGAAGGCCGCGGCCAGGGCGGGGAAGTTGCGCACGGTGCGCCCGTAGCGGGACTCGACGTACTCGGAGCACTGCTTGAGCACCAGGGAGGCGCTGCTCGCGCCGAGTTGCCCGAGGAGTTCCTCGCGTACGCCGTCGAGGAAGGCGTACGCGGGGCCGTCCTCGTCCCGTTCCGCCGCGGCGTCTTCGGGGGTGCGGCGGTCGTCGCGCCGCAGCAGCCCGCTGAGCAGCACTTCGGCGAGGACGTCGGGTCCGCTGCGCCCCAGCATGGCGCGCTGGACGAGTTGCATCACGGGCAGCAGCAGCGGCACGGCGGACAGATAGACGGCGAGTTGCGCGGCGGCCGGTGATGCGGTGCGGCGGAAGGCGCGGACGCGTTCGGCGGGGTCGATGCGGCGTTCGGTGCGGGCGCGGGCGGCGGCGGGTCGGTGCCGGGCCTTCACGACGGCCGCGGCGGCGTACAGGGACCGTCCGGTGGCGCCGGCGACGAGCCGGGTCCACGCCTCGAAGGAGGACCGCCGCAGCGCGAGCACGGGCACGGGCAGTCCGTCGTCGACGGGGGCGCCGGTGCGCGGCACGAACTCCAGCCGTCCGGCGGGCCCTTCGCGGCGGCGCAGCAGCCCGGGCCGCGCGGGCAGGTGGGTCCGTCCCCACATGCGCTGCGGGAGGGGTTGGACGACGGAGACGGGCGCGGTGGCCGCCCAGGAGTGCAGCAGGCGCTGCATCAGTCCGCTGCGCCACAGCGGGCCGGCGCAGTCGCTGAGGACGACGGTGAGCTGCCGGCCCGTGGGGTCGCCGAGGTCGGTGGGCGGGGCGTCGTCCTCGGCGATGCGGTGGACGGCGACCTCGCGGAAGGCGCCGGCGCGTTCGCAGATCTGGCGCAGCTCGTCCAGGGCGCGGGACCAGACCACGTTGGAGCTGGACTCGTCCATGACGAGCGCGAGCCGGGCTTCCCTGCGGCGTACGACGGACAGCACGGGGACGACGATGCCGGTGTCGGCGGCGCGGTCGGCGGTCGCGACCTCGTCCAGCTCGCGGCGGACGTGTCGGCGCGGCGGCCGGTAGCGCTGGAGGAGGCGCAGGGACCGCTCCAGCGCGAGCGCGTCGGGCAGGGCGGCGGGCGCGGGTACGGGGATGCGGCGCATGCTGCCGTCGACGAGGGCGCCGTACGTCGCTTCCGCCTGGGCCGGTCCGTACAGTCCCACCAGGCTCGACGGCTCTTGTGGCTGTGGGAGCGGCGGCTGCGGTGCGGCCGGCGGGGCGGGGTCGGCGGGGTGTCGTACGGGCGTCCCGTCCGCGCTCGGCGCCGTCCGGCCGGTCGCGTCGCCCCCCGGGGGGCGCGGGCCGGGGGCCGGCAGGTACCGCGCGAGCCACAGCGCGTCGGCGACCTCTTCGGCGGTGGGCTTCAGCTCGGCTTCCCGCAGCCGGGTGACGAGGGCGGTGAGCGGGGCGGGCGGTCGGGGCGCGTGCCGCGGCGGTGTTCCCGCGCCGCGGACCCGTACGAGGAAGGGGGGCGCCTGCGGTACCGGGTCGACCGGTGGCGCCAGGTGCCCGGGCCACGGCGGCGGGCCGGGCGACTGCGCCGGCTCGTCGTCATCGGCGGGCCCTTCGGCAAGGGTCGGCGGACCGTACCGCAGGGGCCGTGGGAGCGGTACGGAGGGGAAGCCGGGCGGCGGGACGAAACCGGGAGCCAGCCCGAACCCGGCATCCCGCTCGCCCCGATCGCTCCGCTCGGCCGGCCTCGGGAGCGGCGCTTCCCACGGTGATGCGGCCGGGGCGTCCTCCTCCGCCGGCTCCTGGGCCGGGGCGACGGGCAGTCCGACCACGGGCGGCGGGAGCGGCGGCAGCACGGGCGGGGGCGTCCGCCGCTCCCGCGGGAGCCGGTCACGGCTCTCCTCCGGGTCGGGCTGCGGCGGGCGGCGCTCCTCGGACATGACGTCACCGCTGCCGGGTCTCTAGGGGCCGGATCAGCAGCTCGGCGATCTCCTCGCGGCGCCCCGGCTCCGCCCGGGCCGCGTGGTGGGTCAGATAGATCGCGTTCAACAGCTGGTCCGTGGGGCGGAGTTCGCCGTCGCCGTCCTCCCGGGTGAAGCGGCCGATCAGGTCCAGGTTCCGCTCGTCGGCGCCGGCGCCGAAGTGCGCCTGCACCATGGAGGCGAGGCGCTCGTCCCGCGGCGGGTCGAGGTGGAGGTGGATGCAGCGGCGCAACAGGGGCGCCGGGAAGTCCCGTTCGCCGTTGCTGGTCATGACGACGAAGGGGAAGGCGTGGCAGCGGACCCGGCCGCCGCGCACCGGGACCCGGCGGCCGTCGTCGGTGAGGACGCTGACCTCTTCGTGCCCGGGCCGGTCGGCGGTGCGCTCCAGCTCGGGGAGGGTGAACTCGCCTTCCTCGACGACGTTCAACAGGTCGTTCGGCAGGTCGATGTCGCTCTTGTCCAGCTCGTCGATGAGCAGCACCCGGGGCAGCTCGGAGGGGAGCAGCGCGGTGCCGAGCGGGCCGAGCTTGACGTAGTTGCCGATCGACCCGGGGGCGTCCGGGTCGCGGGCCTCGCGTCCGGCGAGCTGGGCGTCCTGGAGGCGGCCGATGGCGTCGTACGTGTAGAGGCCGTCGCGCAGTTCGGTGCGGCTGACGATGGGCCACTGGAGGACCCGGCCGAGCCCCAGCTCGTACGCGATGGAGTGTGCGAGGGTCGACTTGCCGGAGCCGGGCTCGCCGGTGACCAGGAGGGGGCGGCGCAAGTACAGCGCGGCATTGATCAGTTGGAGCGCCTGGGCGTCCTGGGCTGGCGGTGCTCCGACGCGGGCGCCGAGGCGGCGGGTGGAGGCGCTGTCGACGGGCGGGGCGGCGTCCGGCAGCGGCACTCCGGAGAACGCGCGCCACGGCGGTGGCGGCGGCAGGAGCCGCATGCGGTCGGGGGCCGGGGCGCCGACCCCTCGGTAGATCAGCCAGTCGTCCATCGCTCGCTCCTCATTCCTCGGCATTCCTCGGCTGCGGATTCGGCCGCGGGACCGCTGGCGGGCAACGGGGTCTATATGCCCGGCCCGGGGCCCTCCCATGACTGGGAGGGGGTGAACTGTTTGATGTCTTCTCATGAGGAGGCCCCTCCTCCGCAAGTCCGATGAAACGCATCGAACATCGACGAATCGCACATCGGTGCAGGTGGGAGATGCGTCGACGGAAGCGGTCGTCGGGATGCGTCTGTGGGCGCTCACGGGGAGTCCACCGGCCCGTCGGCGTCGAACGGCAGCGGGCGGCAGGGGTCGTCGTAGAGCAGGGCGACCCCCTCGGCCCAGTGCCCGCCGCTGCGCGATCCGCTGATGTCGTCCCGGATGCGGCGCAGCCGGTCGGGGAGTTCGTCCGCCCCCGCGGTACGGGCGAGCAGCGTCGCGGCGCCTTCGTGGACCTCGTCGCAGAAGTCGGAGCAGCCCTGGTCGGGATGGACGTCCGTCTGCCACAGCGCCACCCCGTGGCCCGCGTCCAGGGCCATGCCGATGGCCCGCCGCCCGACCCCGCTGCCGACCGGCCGGCACAGGACGGGCACGCCGGTCGCGGGCATGTCCGCCAGGTGGCGGGGGCGCGGGACCTGGCGTGCGGGCGGGGTGCGACAGGCGGTGAGCCCGGCCGCGTCCGTCAGCCGTCGCCAGCGATCCAGCCAGTCGGCGTGGGGTTCGCCCCGCCGGGTGAGGTCGCGCAGGACCACCATGCGTCGGACGCCGACGTACGCCGGATGGTGGAGCCGGGCCATCTCGGTGAGCTGCCAGCGGTGCACGGCGGTGTCGAAGTGGTCGGCGGGGAGGGCGACTTCGAGCGGGGCGGGTGCGCCGGGTGCGTCGACGGAGGCGAAGACCTCGGCGAGGGGCGCGCGCAGCTCCCGTACGAGCCCTTCGGGCGGGGTGCCGTCGCCGGTCTGCGCCTCGTGCAGCGGCTCGTTGACGTCGTGGCCGTCGTCGACCCGGATGCGCCAGTAGAAGCGGGGCGTCGCGGCGTCGACGACGGGTTCCAGCTCCACGATGACGACGGCCCGCCCGTCGCCGAGCCGCGGGTAGCGGATCACGAGCCGGTGGTCGCTCGCCCCGTCCGCCGCCGGCTCCTGGACGAGCCCGGGCGGGAGCGTGGCCTGGGTGACGACGGTGTGCACGATCCGGGGGACGTCCTGGAGCCGGCGCAGCACCCAGTCGGCGAGCGGGGCCGGGTCGCCGCCGCGGGCCCGGTCGTACTCGACGACCAGTTGCAGGTAGTGCAGCGCGGCGATGGCGGCTGCGGGCTGGCCGGCCTCGTACAGCAGTCCGTGGCCGTCGCGCCAGGTGCGCGGCAGGAGTTGCCCTGGTGGGGCGGCGACGCCGCCGCGGGCCTTCTTGGCGAGTTCGGTGAGAGGGCGGATGCCGTCGGGCGGGTGGACGGACGCGAGGTGGGCCAGCGCTTCGCGCCGGTCCCGGGGGCTCCAGTGGTCGCCGTCGGTCCGCACGCCGGCGCCGGGGAGCTGGTGCTGGCGCTCGATCCAGTTGTGGCCGGTGACCTTCGGGGAGCGGCCGTGCCAGCGGTCGTGGGCGGCGGTCAGCTCCTGGTACGCCGGGCCGAACCGGCGCAGGGCGGTGACGGCGATGGCGAGCCCGCCGTCGCGCCCGGTGCGCCGGGACTTCAGCACGCCGACGACGGCGCCGGTGTGCGCGTCGAGCACGGGGGAGCCGGAGCCGCCCTTGGGGAACTCGACCTCGGGGCGGATCCGTAAGCCGTACGCGTCGTCGAAGCCGTTCACCCGGGCCGTGGCCTTCCAGGGCACGGCCCGGTGCTGCTGGGCCTCGCCGCCGGGGCGGTAGCCGAGGACGACGCCACGACCGCCGGCGTAGTCCGTGCGGTCGGTGAGCCACACGCACTCGTGCTCCGCGTCGGGGTCGAGCAGCCGCACCAGCGCCAGGTCCTGTTCCACCGGCACCTTGTGCTCGGGCAGCGGGCCGCCGTCGAGCAGCCAGCGGTCGAGGCGGGCGTCGAGGGGTTCGCCGCCGTTCAGCTCGGGTCCACCGACCTTGAAGATCCGGCCCGGGTCGCCCTTCAGATGCGGCGCCAGGACGTGTGCGCAGGTCAGGAGGGTGCCGGGGGCGACGAAGAAGCCGGTGCCCCACGGGGGCGCGCCGTCCCGGCCGCCGAGGTGGACGGTGGCCGCGCGCAGCAGGGCGTCGATGACCGGGTCGGACTCGCCGGTTGCGGCGGAGGTCATGACGGTGCCGCTGTGGGCGGACCGTCGTGACCACCGTCCCGGCCGTCCGGTGCGGGGGGCGCCGCGGGGGCGTGCGCGGGCTGCGGCGGGTGCGCCGGCGGCGGGGGTACGGGCGCGGGCGCGGCGGCCCCGGGGGCGGTGGCTCCCGGCTGGTCCTTGAGCTGCCAGACCAGGGTGACCTGGACGGACGCCTTGGTCTCGCCGGAGGCGAGCACGGCGAGGGCGGCGCCCGACTTCGCGGTGAGCTCCACGCCGAAGGTGACGCTCGCCTGGTCGGGGCCGGCCGCGGCGGCGGCCCGCAGCACCGAGGCGCCGACGTCGGTGACGAGCTGCTGGAGCTGCTGCACCTTGGCGGTGGCGTTCTCGACGAAGCCGACGTCCTCGTCGTCGTCGCCGTACCCGCCCTCGGGCGCGGAGAGCCGGGCGTGCACCACCGCTCCCCCGGGCAGTTCTATCCGCTGGACGCGTCCGTTCACCGTATCCCCCGTCTCTTCGCCGCTCTCCGCCATTGTCGACGGCAACCCGCCCGCGCCGCAGGCGACTTGGCGCATGCGGGTCTGGCGACGACGGTAGCCGGCCGTCCGGTAGCCCGGCAGTCGCCGTAATCTGGGCGGTGTAGTCCCCCATCCCTCCCAGGAGCATGTCTTGTACTTCACCGATCGCGGCATCGAGGAACTGGAGAAGCGGCGCGGCGAGGAGGAGGTCACCTTCGAGTGGCTGGCCGAGCAGCTGCGCACCTTCGTCGACCTCAACCCCGACTTCGAGGTCCCGGTGGAGCGCCTGGCGACGTGGCTGGCCCGACTGGACGACGACGAGGACGAGGAGTAGGGGGCGTAGGCGCGGCCGGGGTCACAGCACCCGGGCCCGCCGGCGTTCGTACGCCAGCAGCAGCGCGCCCTGGGCGATCAGCACGGCGCCGGCCGCGGCCCAGCCCGCTCCCCCGCCGTCGCCCGGCCGCAGGGCCCGGCGCAGCCCCCACAGCGCGAGCGGCACGCCCGCGGTGACCTGGGCGACGCCGAGCGCCTTGGGGGCGATGCGCTCCTTGGGCTCCCGCAGCCAGTGGTCCAGGCTCTCCTCCACCGCGTGCAGCTCCGTGCGCACCGCGTCGCGCCAGCCGGCCCACTCGACGGTCTGGGCGCCGAGCGCGAGCGCGGCGGCGTGCAGCCGGTCGGCGGGGTCGCCCGGGGCCAGGCCGCGGGGCGCTTCGAGGCCGGCGCGGGCCAGGACGGCGATCAGCCCGCGCAGCCGGTCCGCCCCCAAGGAGTCGAGGTCGTCCCTGGTCAGCGGGGCCAGCGCCTGGACGTCGAGGACGGGGTCGAGCCCGAGCCGGGCGGCGAAGCTCGTCATCGCCTCGTCCTCCCCGACCGGTGTGCCGTCGGCCAGCCAGACGTACCCGACGGGGCGGCGGAAGCCGGTGGCCAGGGTGAAGCCGGCGCGCTCGGCGTCCCACCACAGGGCGAGTACGGGCCGGCCGAGCCCGACCGCGACGGCGAGGGCGACGGCCCAGCCCCCGACGACCCGGTCGACGGGCTCGCCGTCCTCCCACGCGGCGCCCTCGGGGACGAGGACGCTCCACTCGGCCCCGGCGGGGGCGAGGAGCTGCGGCTCGCGCAGGAGCTGCGCCGGCGACCGCACGACGGACGGCTCGGCACGGCAGAACAGCAGGGCACCCGCGACTGTCGCGTTCATACCCCTCACGCTAGGACAACGAGCCCCTTTTGACCGGTTATAGCCGACCAGCAGACGGGCGAGCGTTCCTTGACAACCCCGATACGCGATATATCGTCTCTTACGAGAGACGCGATATGTTGCGTCTTTGCCGGGCCGGATCCAGCTGGAGGGTCAGCGTCATGACACAGTCCTCGTGGGAGGTCGCCGAGGAGCGCGAGCTCGTCTTCGACTCCCCCGTGACCGCACTCGACGCACGGATCGTCAACGGCACGGTCAACGTCGTCGGCACCGCGGGCGACACCGCCCGGCTGGAGGTCAGCGCCGTCGAGGGGCCTCCGCTGATCGTCACCCAGGAGGGGACCCGGGTCACCGTCGCCTACCGCGACCTGCCCTGGCAGGGCTGGTTGAAGTGGCTCGACCGCAAGGGCTGGCACCGCAGCGCGGTGGTGTCCCTGGTCGTGCCGGCGCGGGCGGACGTGGCGGTCGGCGTGGTGGGCGCGGCGGCGGTGGTCTCCGGCGTCGAGGGCGACACGTCCGTACGCGGCGTCAGCGGTGACACCACGCTGGTGCGGCTCTCCGGCCGGGTCCGGGCGGAGAGCGTCTCGGGCGGCCTGGAGGTCCAGTCCGTCACGGGCGGGCTGTCGTTCGACTCCGTCTCCGGCGACCTCACCGTCATCGACGGCGCCGGCCCGTCCGTACGGGCCGAGACCGTCAGCGGGGACATGCTCGTCGACCTGGCCCCCTCGGACGGCCCGCCCACCGACCTGGCGCTGCGGACGATCTCCGGGGACGTCGCGGTCCGCCTACCGAGCCCGGCGGACGCGCAGGTCAGCGTGGAGACGGCGAGCGGCGCCGTCACCAACGCCTTCGACGGCTTGACGGTCAGCGGTGAGTGGGGCGCGAAGAAGGTCACGGGCACGCTGGGCGCCGGCACGGGGTCGCTGCGGGCCACCACGGTCTCCGGGTCGATCGCGCTGCTGCGCAAGCCGCCCGCGGACGAGGAAGGGGCCGTGCCGGCCTCCGCCGCGTCCCCCGCCTCGGGAAAGGTGCTCTGAGATGGCTCCCGTCTTCGCCCACGGCCGGCTGCGGCTGTACCTCTTGAAGCTGCTCGACGAGTCCCCGCGCCACGGTTACGAAGTGATCCGTCTGCTGGAGGAGCGCTTCCACGGGCTGTACGCGCCCTCCGCCGGCACGGTCTACCCGCGGCTGGCCAAGCTGGAGGCCGAGGGCCTGGTCACGCACGCCACCGAGGGCGGCCGGAAGGTGTACTCGCTCACCGACGCGGGCCGCGCCGAGCTGGCCGGACGCGGCGGGGAACTCGCCGACCTGGAGAGGGAGATCCGCGAGTCGGTGTCCGAACTCGCCGCGGAGATCCGCGACGACGTGCGGGGCGCGGCGGGCAAGCTGCGCAGCGAGGTGCGGGCGGCGGCGTCGCAGGCCAGGAGCGCGGGAACGTCGAACGCCAGGTACGCCGCGCACGCCACGAAGGCTTCCCAAGAGGAGTGGCGCAAGGTCACGCACGAGTGGCAGGAGCAGGCGAGGCTCGCCCGCGAGGAGGCACAGCAGGCCAAGCGGCAGGCCAAGGAGGCGCAGGAGAAGGCGCGTACGGAGATGGCCCGCATCGCCCAGCAGGTCCAGGAGCAGGTGCAGGGCCACTTCTCGCGCGGCGACTGGCCCGCGGGGCTGCGGGACGGGCTGACGGAGCTGTCGACGCAGCTCAGCGGGTTGACGCGGACGGTGTGGTCGCCGCAGGCCGAGCCGGAGCAGGGCGCGTCGTCGAAGCCGGGTGCGCCGTCGGAGCCGACGCAGGAGCCGGGGCCGGTTGCCGCGTCGGAGCCCGTGGACTCGGTCCCGGACTGGGGCCCGGACTGGGCCGAGGGCACGCCCGCCACGGGCGACCCCGCCCGTGACCTCGACCGGCTCCTCGACCGCTTCCGGGACGACGTGCGCGACGCGGCGCGGGACCACGGAGTGACGAAGCCGCAGTTCGACGAGGCCCGACGGCACCTCGCGACCGCCGCGGTCCGCATCTCCGCGCTGCTGCGGTCGCCGGAGCAGCGCGGAGACGGTGGCTGACGCTCCCTCCGGCTCAGGCCGTCGGGTTCAGCACGATCTTCCCGAACAGCTCACCGCTCGCCATCCGTTCGAACCCCTCCCGCGCCCGGTCCAGCGGCAGCACCCGGTCGATCACCGGGCGCACCCCGGTGGCCGCGCAGAAGGACAGCAGGTCCTCCAGCTCGTCCTTCGACCCCATGGTGGAGCCGACCACCTTCAGTTCGAGGAAGAAGATCCGGGTCAGCTCGGCGTGCGAGGGGCGGTCCCCGCTGGTCGCCCCGGAGATCACCAGGGTGCCGCCGGGCCTGAGGCACTTGACGGAGTGCGACCAGGTCGCCGCGCCGACGGTCTCGATGACGGCGTCCACGCGCCGCGGCAGCCGCGCCCCCGGCTCGTACGCCTCCTCCGCGCCGAGCTCCACCGCGCGGGCCCGCTTCGTCGCGTCGCGGCTCGTGGCGTACATCCGCAGGCCCGCGGCGCGCCCGAGCACGATCGCGGCGGTGGCGACGCCGCCGCCGGCGCCCTGCACGAGGACGGAGTCACCGGGCCGCACCCCGGCGTTGGTGAAGAGCATCCGGTACGCGGTGAGCCAGGCGGTGGGCAGGCACGCGGCCTCCTCGAAGCTCAGCTCCGGGGGCTTGCGCAGCACGTTCCAGGTGGGCACGGAGACCTGCTCGGCGAAGGTCCCTTGGTAGCGCTCGGTGAGCAGCGAACGGGGCTCGTCCGGGCCGACGCCGTGTCCGGTCTGCCCGATGACCGAGTGCAGGACGACCTCGTTGCCGTCCTCGTCGACCCCTGCGGCGTCGCACCCGAGGATCATCGGCAACCGCTCCTCGGGGAGCCCGACGCCCCGCAGGGACCACAGGTCGTGGTGGTTGAGCGACGCGGCCTTCACGGTGATGGTGCTCCACCCACCGCGGGTTTCCGGGGCGGGGCGGTCACCGAGGGCGAGCCCGTTGAGGGGTTGCTCACGGTCGATACGTGCGGCGTATGCGGCAAACATGCCCCGACCCTAGGCGCGCGCCCCTCCCCGGAGAACCACCCCGGAGTGTGACCCGCCTTGCAGCCGGCCCCCGCGTCCCTGGACGACCTCGCCGTTTCCCCGCGGGTGCGTTGGTCTCTCCAGACCGTCTTGGGTTGTTCGCGCAGTTCCCCGCGCCCCTGGGTTGCCCCACATCGGCTTGAGAGGAACGGTCACCGCGACACCCTGCAGACGAGCGACGGCAGAACCCCGTCAGGGGCGCTGGGGGTCCCCCCAGGCCCTCCGGGGCCGAGGGGGCGGAACTGCGCGAACAACCCACCACCGGGCCGCAGGGTCCGATGCTCCGGCAAGGCTACGGCGGTGGTGCCGAGTGGCTTGGGCGAGCCGCACGGACCAGCACGCCTCCAGTGGACACGGTGGCCCCGGGGCGCGCGGCCCCCGAAAGTGCAGCGCGCCCTTGTGGGCTACGCGCGCGCCACGCCCTCCGCGCGGGCCGCCGCCGCCACCGCCGCGGTGACCGCCGGCGCCACCCGCTCGTCGAACGGCGACGGGATCACGCAGTCCGCCGCCAGCGCGTCGCCCACCACGTCCGCCAACGCGTTCGCCGCCGCGATCTTCATGCCCTCGGTGATCCGCGACGCCCGCACCTGGAGCGCCCCCGCGAAGATCCCGGGGAACGCCAGCACGTTGTTGATCTGGTTCGGGAAGTCGCTGCGGCCCGTGGCCACGACCGCCGCGTACTTGTGCGCGACGTCGGGGTGGACCTCCGGGTTCGGGTTGGCCATGGCGAAGACGAACGCGCCGGGCGCCATGGAGGCGACCGCCTCCTCCGGCACCGTGCCGCCGGAGACGCCGATGAAGACGTCCGCGCCGGCGAGCGCGTTCTCCAGGGACCCGCTCAGCCCCGCCTTGTTCGTCAGCTCGGCCAGCTCGCGCTTGACCGGGGTGAGGTCCTCGCGGTCCCGGCTGACGACGCCCTTGCGGTCGGTGACCGCGACGTCCCCGAGCCCGGCCTCCAGCAGGAACTTCGCGATGGCGACCCCCGCCGCACCCGCACCGGAGATCACCGCGCGCAGCTCGCCGAGCTCCCGCCCGGTCAGCTTCGCCGCGTTCCGCAGCGCCGCGAGGGTGACGATCGCGGTGCCGTGCTGGTCGTCGTGGAAGACGGGGATGTCGAGGCGCTCCTGGAGCTTGCGCTCGACCTCGAAGCAGCGCGGCGCGGAGATGTCCTCCAGGTTGACCCCGCCGAAGGAGGGGGCCATCCGGACGACGGTCTCCACGATCTCGTCGACGTCCTTGGTGGCGAGCGCCACCGGCACCGCGTCCACCCCGCCGAACTGCTTGAAGAGGATCGCCTTGCCCTCCATCACGGGCAGCGACGCCTCCGGGCCGATGTCACCGAGGCCGAGGACGGCGGTGCCGTCGGTGACCACGGCGACGACCTGGGACTTCCAGGTGTAGTCGTGGACCAGCTCCGGGTTCTCGGCGATGGCGGTGCACACCTTGGCCACACCGGGGGTGTACGCGAGGGACAGGTCGTCCTTGTCCCGCACGGGCACCGTCGCCCGGATCGCCATCTTGCCGCCGCGGTGGAGCGCGAACGCCGGATCGAAAGGCTCCTCGGGAGCCTCGGCGGCCTCCGCACCGGCCGCCTCGGTCGCGCCCGCGAGGGCGCTCTCACTGTCGCTGCGAGGATTGACGATCTCCGCTGCCATGGGTTGACCCCTTTGGTTCTTCATCGATTGAGGGTTTGCCGCTCCTGGTGAGGAGGGGTGGGCGGGCACCGCGTACGCGCTCCGTACCGACGGTCCGGCCTCTCGGCCGTCCTGGCCGTCCTGTGGGAAGGCTGTGCGCACGCGCGGGCGCGCCGCACACGCGCCCTGAGCCCCTGATGAGGGGTGTAAGAGTCCTTCTTACCGGAACGTGACCGCTGACGACGAGTCCATATCGCGTCACTGCCCCGACACGACACGACTCATCGCCACTCACCACGAATTATCAGGACACGCCTGATTCGCGCAGTGAATGCAGCCTACGACCCGGCTCGGGCCACAGTTCTTCCGGTCGGAAGCATGGATTCCCGTGAATGGTCCGGTCGTGATGTACCGGCCGACGGGGGGCGGGGGTGTCCCGTTACCCGATTTTGACATGCTCCAGCCCCTGATTGGGCTAGTCCGAATGGCAAGATGCCGAAACACACAAGGTCGCGACCTCCGAAGATGCGCTCGACGGCCCCGCGCGGGGCCGTGGTGGGAACGTGCTCGCCGGCTCGTCCTCGACGAGGGCGCGACCGGGCCGCGACCGAGGACGACGCGACCAGGAATGGCAGCTATCGACACGCCGGAGGACCACGACATGACCGCAGGCACCACGCACAGCTCGATCGCCGCCCGATCCCGGAAGCTCCGCTCCCCCCGGTTCGCCGCGGTCGGTGCCCTCGCGGTCGCCGGCTCCCTGCTGCTGACCGCCTGCGGGGACCAGACCGACGGCGCCAAGAAGGGTGACGGCGACCGCTCGTCGAACAGCGCCCCGCTCTTCGGCAAGCTCCCGGAGAAGTACCAGAAGTCGGGCGTCATCAAGGTCGGCACGAACGCCGAGTACGCGCCGATGGAGTCCGTCGAGAACGGCAAGATCGTCGGGGTGGACCCGGACATCGCGGCCGAGCTGGGCAAGAAGCTCGGGGTGGAGTTCCGCTTCACCTCCGGCTCCTTCGACGGCCTCATCAC
Source organism: Streptomyces sp. NPDC048057 (assembly GCF_040653095.1). Classification (NCBI taxonomy): domain Bacteria; kingdom Bacillati; phylum Actinomycetota; class Actinomycetes; order Kitasatosporales; family Streptomycetaceae; genus Streptomyces; species Streptomyces sp. NPDC048057. Next base: position 125,371 of record NZ_JBEZNF010000013.1, on the reverse strand, counting down.
CGCCCTGAACACCGGCCGCCACGACATCGCCATGTCGTCCATCACGGACAACAAGCAGCGCCAGGAAGGCCTGGACGAGAACGGCAAGAAGCTCGGCAAGGGCGTCGACTTCGTCGACTACTTCCTCGCCGGCACCGCCGTCTACACCAAGAAGGGCAACCCGCAGGGCATCAAGTCCATCGCGGACCTGTGCGGCAAGGCGGCGGCGGTGCAGCGCGGCACGACGTACGAGAAGGCCCTCCAGACCCAGTCCAAGGCGTGTCAGGACGCGGGCAAGCCCGCCGTCAAGATCGAGTCCTTCGAGAACGACACCGAGGCCCAGACCCGGGTGAAGTCCGGCGGCGCGGTCGCCGGCGTCAACGACTACCCGGTCGCCCTGGACCTGGCCCGCAAGGCGGACGGCGGCAAGGCGTTCGAGGTCGTCGGCGACCAGATCGACGCCGGCCCCTTCGGCATCGCCGTGGCGAAGGACAACACCGGTCTGCGGGACGCGCTGAAGGAGGCCGTCGACGCGATCATCGCGGACGGCTCGTACCAGAAGGTGCTGGAGAAGTGGGGGGCCGCCAGCGGGGCGATCGACAAGGCCGCCATCAACGGCGGCAAGTGATCCCCGCCCCTCCCGCCAGCTTCCCCGAAGGTTCCCCGAAGGGCAGTCACCGTGACTGACAACACCGACAGTTCGCGCCCCGACATGTTCGACAAGAAGGACGCCGTCCCCACGGCCTCCGTCACCAAGGAGTCCGCCGACCCGGGCGGCGGGAGCACCCCGCCCGAGTTCATCAAGGCCGTCCCCGTGCCGCACGTGGGCCGCTGGATCAGCGGCGTCCTGGTCCTCGCCCTGCTGGCGAGCCTGGTGTACGCCTTCGCCGGGGCCGACATCCAGTGGGGCGCGGTCGGCGACAAGGTCTTCGACGAGTCCGTGCTCAAGGGCGCCGGCCGCACCCTGTACATCAGCGTCCTGGCGATGGTGCTGGGCGTCGCGCTGGGCGTGCTGCTCGCCGTGATGCGTCTCTCCGACAACCCGGTGACCAGCTACGTCGCCTGGCTGTACATCTGGTTCTTCCGGGGCACCCCGGTCTACGTGCAGCTGCTGCTCTGGTTCAACCTGGCGCTGATCTTCCCGATCCTGAACATCCCGGGCATCTACAAGGACGAGATGACGGACGTCATGACTCCGTTCATGTGCGCCCTGCTCGGCCTCGGCCTCAACGAGGCCGCGTACATGGCGGAGATCTGCCGCGCCGGCATCCTCTCGGTGGACCAGGGCCAGTCCGAGGCGTCCCAGGCCCTGGGCATGTCCAAGGCGAAGACGATGCGCCGGGTGGTGCTCCCGCAGGCGCTGCGGGTGATCATCCCGCCGACCGGCAACGAGTTCATCAACATGCTGAAGACGTCCGCGCTGGTCTACGCGGTGACGTACAACGAACTGCTCCGCTCCACCTCGCAGATCGGCTCCACGTCGTACGCGGTGATGGAGATGCTGTTCGTCGCCTCGATCTGGTACATCGTGATGACCAGCGTGTTCAGCGTGGGCCAGTACTACCTGGAGCGGCGCTACGCCCGCGGCTCGCAGCGCGACCTGCCGCCGACCCCCTGGCAGCGCATCAAGGCCAACCTGCTCGGCTCCGGCCGCCGCAACACCCCCGTGGGCCCCCTGGGAGGAAGCCGATGAACGCCATGGTGAAGGCGGAGGGCGTCCACAAGTCCTTCGGCCACGCCCACATCCTCAAGGGCATCGACCTGGAGGTCGCCCCGCGCGAGGTCTTCTGTCTGATCGGCCCCTCCGGCTCCGGCAAGTCGACCTTCCTGCGCTGCATCAACCACCTGGAGAAGATCAGCGCGGGCCGGCTGCACGTCGACGGGGACCTGGTGGGCTACCGCCAGAAGGGCGACAAGCTGTACGAGTTGAAGGACAGCGAGGTCGCGCTCCAGCGCCGGGACATCGGCATGGTCTTCCAGCGCTTCAACCTCTTCCCGCACATGACGGCGATCGAGAACGTCATGGAGGCGCCGGTCCAGGTCAAGGGCGAGACGAAGGCCGTCGCCCGCGCCCGCGCCGAGCGCCTGCTGGACCGCGTGGGCCTGGCGGACCGGGCGCGCCACTACCCCTCGCAGCTCTCCGGCGGCCAGCAGCAGCGGGTGGCCATCGCCCGCGCCCTGGCGATGGAGCCCAAGCTGATGCTCTTCGACGAGCCGACGTCCGCGCTCGACCCCGAGCTGGTCGGTGACGTGCTGGACGTGATGCGCGGGCTGGCCGAGGACGGCATGACGATGATCGTGGTCACGCACGAGATGGGCTTCGCGCGGGAGGTCGGGGACGCGCTGGTCTTCATGGACGACGGCAAGGTCGTGGAGTCGGGCCACCCCCGCGAGGTGCTGTCGAACCCGCAGCACGACCGGACGAAGTCCTTCCTGTCGAAGGTGTTGTAGCTTCTCGCGGCGGTGTGAGGACGGGGCGGTACGGAGGAATCCGTACCGCCCCGTGCGCTCGTTGCCGAAGTGACCGACGCCCTAACCGGTCTCAGCGTTCGCCGACGCGCCGGCCGGGAGTAGCCGCTCGTCGTTCAGCAGCGAACGCACTTCGTCGGGGGAGAGCGGCGGCTCGCTCAATGTGGTCGTCCCGTTCGGGAGCGGAATGCTCCTCACCCTGAGCCAGGACTTCCCGGCGGCCCCCCGATCGAAGCTGCGCACGCCGGTGTAGGAGTAGCCGAACTTCTTGTGGATGCCCGGATCGGGCCCGTCCCGCCAGGTGACGCTCTCGTCGCCGTTCGGCAGCCGCTTGACCTCACAGTCCTTGCGCGCGGGAGCGCAGAAATCGGCCCCCCTTGACGTCTTCTTCTTCGAGATGGCCGACGCCGACGACCCCGACCTGGTCGTCCTTGCGGACCACGAAGGCACCCATGAGAGGCAGCGTGCCATCATCGTCCGCCAGCGCCAGACTGAACCCGACAGGGACGCCGTCGGGGGTCTTCATTTCCCACTTGTCGGTCAGCCTGGCCATCCGCATTTCGTCGAACCGCCCCGGCGGCAGTATGCGCTCCAGCCTGGCCACCTTGTTCTCGGCACTGTCGCTGCTGTCGAACTTCATCGACGCCCCCGCCATCGACGCCAGGTCCCGATGGTCCTCCTCGCCCTGCCCCTCCATCAGCCGCGGGACGCCGACGACTCCGGTGACGGCCGCCACCGCGGCCACCGCCGTGGCCGTGATCCGTCGCCGCCGTCGCCGCTTCGCCGCCTCGGCGAACACGCCGTCCGTGGTGACCCCGCTCCATGCCGACCCGTGCACGGTCCGCTCCAGCAGGCTCCTCACCTTCGCGTCGTCCATCTAGCCGCCCTCCCGCAGTTCGGCGCGCAGGGCCGCGAGCCCCCGCAGTACGTGGCTCTTCACGGTGTTCTCGCGCATCCCCAGGAGCCCGGCCGTCTCGGCGACGCTCAGGTCCTCCCAGTAACGCAGCACGACCACGGCCCTTTGCCTGGGCGTGAGTCGGCGCAGGGCCGCGCGGACCACCAGGCCGGTGTCCGCGTCGGGGGCCGGTGCCGACTGCCGGTCCGGCAGTTCGCCGACGGCGCGTTCGCGCCGCCAGAACCTGCGGCGGCTGGCGATGAAGATGTTCATCAGCGTCCTGCGGGCGTACGCCTCGATGTTGTCCAGGCGCGTCTTGCGGCGCACGCCGAGCACGACCTTGACCAGCGTCGCCTGGACCAGGTCGTCGGCCTCGTCCCGGTCGCCGCAGAGCAGGCACGCGCTGCGGAACAGGGCGTGCCGTCTGCCGTCGACGAAGTCCCGGAGCGCGGCGTCGGCGTTCGTGTCGACCCCGATGTCCACTGCTGTGGCCCCCACGGTCGTGTCGGCGGCGACACCGGTGTGTGCCCGCCCCTCCCCGGTCCGCGGGCGCGGAACGTCTCACCCTGTCCAGTGCGGTGGGGTGCACGGGAGGTTGCACCCCACCCACGGATCACTTCAGGGCGAGCACCAGGGCGTCGGACGGCGCGGACCAGACCGCGCGGGACTCGGCGAAGCCGGCGGTGAGCAGGGTCTGCACGTGCCACTGGAGGGAGGGGGTGTCGCCGTCGGCGTGCTCGCCGTAGATCTCGAAACGGCGGGCGGTGGGTTCGGCGAGCGCGGGGTCCTTCCCGGCGAGGGCCCACCACTCGGCCCAGTCGACGGCGCCGTTCTCCTTCGCGCGGTCCATCGCGGCGTGCCGGTGGGCGCGTTCGGCCGCGTTGATCCGGGGAGTGGTGCGGTCGACCATGTGGTCCGCGTTCATCAGGACGCCGCCGTCGCGCACCAGCCCGGCGAGCTGTCCGTACAGCGTGGCGAGCGGTCCGGCGTACAGCCAGTGCAGGGCCGTCGCAGTGAGCACGGCGTCGTAACTGTCGTACGGCAGCCGGGCGGTCCAGTCCGGGTCCTTCAGGTCGGCGGTGACGAAGGTGACGCGGTCGTCGCCGGCGAAGGTGCCCCGGGCGATGGTCAACAGGGCGGGATCGAGGTCGACCCCGGTGCTGACGGCCTTCGGGAACCGTCGCAGCAGCCGGTCCGTAATACTTCCCGTACCGCACGCGAGGTCCAGGACCCGCGGCTGAGGGCCCACGGTGGCCTCGACCATGTCGAGCATCACCCGGAAGCGCTCCTCGCGATCGGGCATGTACCACTCCTGCTGACGGTCCCAGCTCTGCTGCCAGGCCGACCAGTCGGTGCCCCTATCCGTTTCGTTCGCCGACACGGACGCTCCCTCCGCACTACTCTAGTAATACCCGCAGACAAAAATGCCCATTACCTGACCCTGACAAGCATCGACCCTAGACCCACGCGGTAAGGACTACAAGTGGAACTGGTCTATTACTCGGATTACGCCGTACGCCTGGTCAACACCGAGGAGCCAGCTCGCAACAAGGACTCCCTCACCTCCGTGGAGGCGATCCGCGACCTCTTCGGACCGGGGTCGCAGGCCGCGCGCAGGGCGAGCGACGCCGACCTGCCCCGGTTCCGCGCCGTGCGCGGCCGGCTGCGCGCGGTGTTCGCCGCGGCCGACGAGGGCGACGAGACGCGCGCCGTCGACCTGCTGAACTCGCTGCTGCTGGAGTTCCCGATCAGCCCGCAGATCTCCGGCCACGACTACCGCGACGAGGACGGCCGCCCCAAGTGGCACATGCACCTGGCCGAGCACCCGTCGAACGCCACCGCTGGTTACGCCGCCATCGCCTCGATGGGCCTGGCCTTCCACCTCACGGAGTACGGCGTGGACCGCCTCGGCCTGTGCCAGGCGCCGCCCTGCCGCAACGCCTACCTGGACACCTCGACCAACCGCTCCCGCCGCTACTGCTCCGACCGCTGCGCCACCCGCGCGAACGTCGCCGCCTACCGGGCCCGCAAGCGCCTGGAGGGCGAACGGTCGCCGAGCACCGGCCGCACCGCGGACACGGCCCAGGAGGCCAGCGCCCACAGCGAGCGCTGACCGTCCTCCCGCGGCCGGTACCGCCCCAGGACCCGGCCGAGCAGCAGTTCGCCGGGCACCGTGCCGAAGAGCCGGCTGTCGCCCTCGGCGCCCGGGTTGTCCCCGAGCACCCACCAGCCGCCGTCCCGTCGCTCCACCAGCCGCTTCACGATGAGGAGGTCCTGCTGGAGCGGATGGCGCAGCACGGCCACGTCGCCCGGCTTCACCCCCGCGCCGTAGTGCACCAGCAGTTGGTCCCCGTGCCGGAGGGTCGGGTACATGGACGGCCCGCTCACTTCGGCCACCCCGAACGGCGCTTTCGGCTCCCGCCCCGGCTCAGTCATCCGTCACCTCCGAACCCCGGGTCACTCCCCCGGGTACGTCCACGGTACGTTCCGCCACCGGTCCCATGGCGCCCCGGACTTTTGTCCTAAGCCCCGGGGCAGCCGCGAAAACGGGTCCCTCACGGAGTAATGTCCCACCTGAGAAGACGATCACGAGGAAGGACTGCTCCATGCTCTCCCGCCTGTTCGCCCCCAAGGTGAAGGTCAGCGCGCACTGCGACCTGCCGTGCGGCGTGTACGACCCGGCCCAGGCCCGGATCGAGGCCGAGTCGGTCAAGGCCGTCCAGGAGAAGTTCCAGGCCAACGAGGACCCCCACTTCCGCGCCCGCGCCACCGTCATCAAGGAGCAGCGCGCCGAGCTCGCCAAGCACCACATCTCGGTGCTCTGGAGCGACTACTTCAAGCCGCCGCACTTCGAGAAGTACCCGGAGCTGCACCAGCTGGTGAACGACGCCCTGAAGGCGCTCTCCGCGGCGAAGGCGTCCACGGACCCGGCGACGGGCCAGAAGGCGCTGGACTACATCGCCCAGATCGACAAGATCTTCTGGGAAACCAAGCAGGGCTGAACGACGCGTTGACGTGGACGCGCCCAGAGTCCAGGTCAGAGCAGGTACGCGAGAGGCCCGGCCGCCATTCACGGCCGGGCCTCTCAGCCTTTCCAAGATCATCTGGGAGACGAATGGGAGACGAGGTCAGGATGCGACCCGGGACCGCCACTCCGTGAGGTCCGCATCCTCCGTCGACTGCGACAGCTCCCACGCCACTTGCAGGCCACGCGCTATGTCGCGCTCCATCACGGGCGACGCATGCGAGTACGTGCCCTCGACACCCTGGAGCTTGTGCCCCATCCGCTCTTCCACCGCCACCCGCGGGTGCCCCTGCTCGTCAAGCCAGACCTTGTGCCCGTGCCTCAGCCCGTGCGGCACCATCCCGTCGCAGCCGATCGCCACCAGCTCCGGCGTCGCCTTCCTACCGCGGCGCATCGGCTCGGCGTCGGCACCCTCGATGATGGGGTGCCAGAAGCGTCCGTAGAACTGGTCGTCCACCCGAAGCGGCTTGCCTCGCTGCGAGGGGAACACCAGGTAGTCGTGCCCGCCGGCCGCCATCTGCTGCGACAACAGGTCAGCAAGGAATGGCGGCACAAGCTCGGTTCGGTACGAGCTGTACTTCGGCGGCGTCAGGGTGAAGCCCTTCGCCAGCCGCAGGCGCTGCCCCCTGCGCAGCCGCGCGTCCACTCCGAGGTCGTTCGCCTTGGCGATGTCAGCGGCGCGGCGGGGGTCGACGTGCCGTAGCGCGGCGATCGACTCCAGCGTCTCCCCCTTGGCAACCTCGTGTGTGGCAGGCTTCGTAAGCCACTGCCCTTGCCACTGGACGCGGAGCGACCGGCCGTACTCCATGCCGAGGAGATTCATCTGATCCCGCCGCAGGCCGGCCACCTCGCCCATGCGTAGACCGGTGTAGGCGATGGTGAGGATCATGACGTACCACTGGAACCCGCGCAGGGCCAAGGCATTCTCAGCCGCCAGGCGCGCCTGGCGCGGCGTGGCCCAGACGTAGTCGTCTTCCTGCTCCACGACGACGTGCCGGCCGCGGCGGCGGGCCGAGCCCGTAGGCATGGGATTGAAGGGGATCAGCCGCTCAGCCACAGCATCGTCGAGGATCATCCGCATGACGCCCTCGATGCCGTCGACGTAGTTCTTCTTGAACTGCTTCTTCAACTGAGTCCGCCATGCCTTGTAGCTCATGGCCGTGATGTCGCCTAGGGCGACGCACTCCCACTGGGGCAGGATTCGGGCGTTGATGCGGCTGTCGTACGTCTGGCTGCTGGTCTCGGCGACGTCGTCGACCGCTCGCCATTTCTCGACCCACTCGCCGAAGAGAGTGCGCCCGTCGCCCGGGTCGACGAAGACTTTGCGCCTGACGTCGGTCTCCAGCGCGCGCCCGTGGTCGAGGGCTTCTTGCTTGGTTTCGAATCCGCTTGCCGAGTCGTACTTGCCGTTCGGCAGTTGGTATCGGACTCGCCAGCTCTTGCCACGCTTCTCCGCGTACGCCACGTCCGCTCCCTTTCGGTGTGGCTGATGCGCCGGCAGGCACCCCTGACTGCCGAGCATCCCTTCGCGGTGACTGCGATCTATGCGGCCTGCTTGAGCGGGCAGCTCTCGCAGGAGCAGGAGTCGCAGTCACCCCCTTGGCGTCTGACCAGCCGCCGTACGGCGCCCCTTACGGCAGCGTCGGTATGCACGGCGGGGGTCATGACGCAGACGATTGTGTCGTCTATCCGTGCTGACCACCCCACGAACCCTGGCCCTTGGTCCAGGGTGATGACCTTGTGCATGGGCCTCCTCTCCGATGTACGCAAGCGGAGTGATGACCATTACATACCGAACAGGCTGCCGAAAGTAGTTGGCCGAAGAACGAATCGAACCCTCTGTAACAATCGCGTCACTCAGAAAGGTTGCGCGGCTAGGGGCTTGAATCTTCGCGCGGAGGGACAATTCCGAGGCGCCTCAACTCGGCAAGGACCACCTCGCTCATCTCCGACATCTTCCCCGCCGGCTCGCCGGGCATGGTCGCAATGAAGGCGTTGTGGACTGCCGTTCGCACACCGCCCTCCACGTCCGGCGCGGGAGCGATGCGGACACCCCCCTCAACCTCGCCCGCCTCCTGCGCCTCGGTCGCGCCGTCGAGGATCGCGATGCAGGCGCCCGGCGCCCAGCCGAATGCCGCCTCGATACCGCCGTAGGTCGTATCGCGAACACTCAGGCCCTGCTCTACGCGGCGGTACGTGGTGATGGTGACATCGGCTTCCTCTGTGGCACGCGTCTTCGTCCAGCCGAGCTTGAGGCGCCGCTCTCTCACGAGGCGCGCGAGGCGCTGGCGGTCGGCGTCAGTGGGGGTAGCAGCCATGCCTTGATAGTCCCAGGAACAGCTAGGAACAGCTAGGAACAGCTTTCGGCCTTCGCAGACCTGTTACCAATCTTTCCCAAGCTGACCTGCACTTTCTCTTTGAAGCTGCCAGATTCTACGCGGAACTGCTAGAACCTGCTAGCACAAGCTGCTAGCTTCTCTCCATGAAGGCAGTCCGAGCTACCTACGAGGTGGACGGGACGGCAATCAGGGAACGCCGCATGGCCATGGGCATCCAGACCGCCGACCTCGCACGTACCGCAGGCATCAGCCGTAGCTACCTGGCCCGGCTGGAAATCGGCACCCGAACACGCATGCGACCCCCCACCTACACGTCGCTCCGCCGCGCCCTCGACGTACCACCCGACGACAAGCAGCTACTCGTGATCAGCGAGTCAGAGACCGATTGAGGTGACACAGATGGCCAAGTCCCCCGCAGCGGTGGAGGACTTCACCGACGTCGCCACGACCGCCGGCCGCCTCGGCATCGGGGCCCGGCGTCTCCGTGACGGCGTGAACCACCGCGGCTACCCCCACCACCGCATGGGCCGGCGCTTGATGTTCAGCCCGGAGGACCGGGCGTGGATCGCGAAGATCCACCGCGTCCCCGGCCGCGCCCAGAGCGCCGCCTGACGGCATGAAGCGGGGCCGCCTCGGACCTGTCCGTCCGCGCGACCCCTGCGCATCAACCCCATCCGATCGAACACCCGATCAAGGAGAGACGCGATGTCTCCATCTTCTCAGACCCCACACGCCGCGACGTCGACGAGTTTGCCGGATGCCTGGCGCCGCTCGTCCCGTGTGGAGCTGCCGCCGTTGCCCGGCGCCGTCACGCCCTTGTACGACGCCGACCGGGACGCCCGGGAGTGGGTGCCGCCGCTGGACGTCGCCATCTCCTGCGCTCGTGAGGCGCTGGCGAAGCACGCCGGCGCGAACATCCACGACACCGAGGCGATGGTGACCGCGGCGGTCTCCCTGGACTGTGTGCTGCGGGACGTGCTGGCCGCGCTCGACAAGGCGGTGGCGTCGTGAGCGCCCGGGACGTCGAGCGGGCGCGCGCCGTCGCCGAGTTGGGTGCGTTGCCGGTGCCGCTCGGGCACGACCGGCCGGCGCCTGCCCCGCAGCGCACGCCGTTCGAGGCGCGGTTGGACGAGTACCTCGGGCGTCCCGTGGTGCGCCGGTCCTGCTGCGGAAGTGAGCGGGCGCTGGCGGAGATCGCGGTTGGTCTGCGTGACGAGTTGATGCGGCTGCGGGCCGCGCTCGACCAGACCGAGGACGACCTGACGGGCGCCTGCCTGGCCCGGTGGGAAGAGGAGCAGGACAACACGCGGCTGCGGTTGGCGCACAAGTCGGCGGTGCTGCGGGCGGTGCGGCTGCGTGAGCAGTGCGCGACGTTGGCGGCGCAGGTCGCTGGCGTGGACCGGCTGATGGCGGACGTGCAGCCCTGGGCTGACGCGGCGGACCGGATCAACGGGCTGAAGGCGCAGGCGCCCGGGGCTTGCTCGGATTGCGGTGCCCCGCCGGTGGAGTGGTGCACCGGCTGCGCCGCGTGCTGTGCCGACCATGACGCCACGTGCCCCGAGGGCGGTGAGCCGTCGTGATGGTGCTCCTGCTGCTCGCCGTCGTGGTGGTGCTGTCCCTCGCCGACATCGCGGCGATCAACCACCTGCCGTCCCGCCCGTGGCCGGCCCGTCGTGCGGCGGCGCGCCCGGTGCTGGCCGCCTGCTCGTGTGGCCGGCCGATCCCGGCCGCCTACGCCCACTGCCCCCGCTGCACCGGAGGTGGCCCTGATGCGTGACGACGACTTCGACGAGACGCCCGACGCGGCTCAGATCGCCATGGAGCAGGACGGCTTCGACAACTACGGCCGCTGGCGCCCCGCCGCCCCCGCGCCCACCACCACGACCACGACGACTGGAGGCGCCCGGTGACGACGATCTGCCGGTGCGACGACGGGGCCGACCCGTATGAGTGCGAAGCCGAGGGCTGCACCTACGAGTTCTCCGAGCTGAACCCGCGCGGTGGTACGCGCCCCATCTACGGGTCCGACGCCAAGATCTCCCGCACCTGCCCCCAGTGCCCGTACCGGACCTCCGTCTGGCACGTGGACGACGGCTCCGCTGACGAGGAGCTGTACCGCCACCAGCGCGCCGAGCACCCCACCACCACGACCACGACCGGAGGACCCCGATGAGCGCCCGCCACGACCTGATCGACGAGTACGGCCGCGCCGAGACGGGGACTGCCCCGTGGACGCTCGCCGAGTTCCAGCAGCGCCTGGCCGAGGTGCGGGCCGACGAGCGGCGCGCGACGTGGCTGGCCGCCGCCGCCATCGTCGACAACGACGACACCTGCGACTGCGGGGGCTGCGACACCTGCACCCTCCGCAGGTACGCGGCGCTCCTCCGAGAGCAGGCCGGCGCGCCGCCCGAGGCCGAGCCGGTGAGCGCCCGCGACGAGATCCGCGCCGCCGTGCTGCGGGAGGCCGCCGAGGTAGCGGACGCCGAGGCCACCCGGCTGTACGACGACATGGGCCAGGCTGCTGCGGCAGGCGCCCGCGCGGTCGCTGAGCGGCTGCGTGCCATGGCCGGCGAGGCCCGGCCGGCGTCCGACCCGCTCGCCTCGGTGCGGACCCAGCTCGCCACCAGCCACACCCGGTACCCCGACTCCGCGCACTGCCAGCACGACGGCGCGATGTGGCCCTGCCCCACCATGCGCGCCGTCACCACGGCCGGCGAGCCGGTGACCATCCCGCCCGCCGTCGCCGAGCACATCCTGTGGCACGAGTACCGCGACCCCGCCGGCTACCCGCCCGGGGGCTACCTCCGCCAGCTGCTCACCGCCTGGTCGTACGCGGACGACGAGCACTCCCGCCGGCTCGCGGCCGCGTACCCCGCGTACGGGGCCGCGTACCCCGCGTACGGGGCCGCGCTCGACATCAGCCAGCAGCCCGACGGCGTCGACCGGCTGCGGCAGATCTCCGCCGCTGCCGCGCAGGGCGGTGACGCCGGATGAGCGCCGACCGCTCCCGCAGGCGCACCATCGTGTGCGCGGCATGCCAGCAGACCAGCGTTCACCGAGGCCACGGCTGGTGCGTCACCTGCTACCAACGGTGGGTCTACCACGGCCGTCCCGCCAGCGGCGTCCCCGGTGTTGGCGCCACGCCGCGCAGGCCCCGCCGGACGCGCGCACGGGCCATCCCTGAGTACTGCGCCCGGGGACACCGGCTCGACGCCGCCACCCTGACCTTCGACACGCGGGGGTCCCGTAGGTGCCGCGCCTGCCTCGCCGAGGCCGATCGGGCGTACCGCGCCCGCCAGTTCGCGGCCCGCCACGACGGCCACGACGTCATCCCCACCCGCGACGGTCGCCGCTACTGCCGCACCTGCAACCGCGGCGCCCAGGACGTCGACGACGTGGCGGTGGAACGGACCGCGGCAGGGGATCGCCCCGGCCGGGTCGCCCCTGCGGAGCTGGAGGCCGCGGTCACGCAGCTCCGCCGCTACGGCCTGACGTACGAGCTGATCGCGGAACGCACCGGGTGCTCGCTCCGACACGCCTGGGAGATCTGCCGGCAGGCGGGGCTGACGAAGCCTCGCGTGATCGACGGGGACCGCCCCAAGCGGCGTCGGTACACCGTCTGTTCGTCGTGCGGCGAGCGGCGTACTCATCAGGCACACGGCTGGTGCGGCACGTGCTACAGCCGATGGCTCCTTCATGGGAAGCCGGCCACCGTGCCGCCGCCCGCGCGCCGGACGACTCGGGCAGGTGCCGCATGACGAACACCGCGCTGGCCGGGGCCACTGCCCCGGCCGCCGGGCCCGCGCTTCGGCCCCGCGTCGCCCAACTCCTCACCGCCATCACCGCCGACGGCGGCCAGTGGTCCACCGGACGCGTCCAGACCTGGCGGCGCCGCACCGGCAGCCCGGACACCCGCCGGGGCACCGCACGGCGGGACCTCGAACACCTCGCCCGCCTCGGGCACCTGACCACGCGCGGCCCGCACGACAGGCGGCACTACACCCTCCGGAGCAACCGATGATCGCTACTGGAAGCGACGAGTACTCGGAGCACCTCGCCGAACGCATCGGTCAGTTCATCGTCGACTCCGACGCGAACAGCCCCCGCAGCCTGCAATCCGCCATCGGCCCCAGCGACGTCGGGGAACCGTGCGAGCGGCAGCTCTCGTACCGGATCCACGACTGGCCCCAGGTCAACACCCGCCACGACCCGATCGCCGCGGTCATCGGCACCGGGTTCCACATGTGGATGGCCGAGAAGTTCGAAGCCCGGCAGACCACCCTCGCCAACGGGCAGCCGCGGTACCGCATCGAGGAACGCGTCACCGTACGCGAAGGCTCCACTCCGAACGCGGCGCTCGCCGGTTCGTCGGACCTGTTCGACCGGCTGACCGCGCTCAACTACGACTGGAAACTCGTCGGCCTGTCCAGCTTGGACAAGTACCGGCGCCAGGGCCCCAGCCAGAAGTACCGCATCCAAGCCCACCTCTACGGGCTCGGGCAGGAGAACGCCGGCCAGCCGCCGTCCCGGGTCGTGGTCGTGTTCATCGCCCGCTACCACGAGCTACGCGTCCACGTGTGGTCCGAGCCGTACGACAAGCAGATCGCCCTTGACGCGCTCGCCCGCCTGGATCGCATCTACCAGCGCATCTACGACCTCAACCCCGAGGCCCACCCGGAGCGCTGGTCCCAGATCCCCACCGACAAGGCGGCGAACTGCCGCTTCTGTCCGTGGCTGAAGCCCGGAAGCGCCGACCTCTCGCAGGGATGCCCCGGAGCCCAGACCGAAGCCAAGAGCAGCCAGCTCGAAGCACTCATCGCATAACACAGAAAGCAGACACACCATGACAACCCCGCAGCAGCAGGTCCCCTCCGCCGACGACTTCCTCATGGGCGGCGGCGTCCCCTCGGCGAAGTTCCCCACCCTCGGCACCACCGTGTCCGGGCGGATCACCGAGCGGCCCACCGTCGAGCAGCAGCGCGACTTCACCTCCGGCGAGCTGAAGTTCTGGGACGACGGGAAGCCGCAGATGCAGCTCGTCGTCACCCTCGCCACCGCCGAGCGTGACCCGGCCAACCCGGAAGACGACGGGACCCGCCGCCTCTACGTCAAGGGCCAGATGAAGAACGCCGTCGCCGCCGCGGTCCGCGGCGCCGGGGCCCGCGGTCTGGAAGTCGGCGGAACCCTGTCCGTCACCTACGCCCGCGACGGGCAGAAGTCCAACCCGCGGTTCAACGCGCCCAAGAACTTCGACGCGCAGTACGTGGCCGCTGCGGCAAACGAGCTCAACACCCCTGACCCGGTGGGACAGCAGCCCATCGTGCCGCAGCCGCCCGCCGCGGTTCAGGTCCCGGGGATGACGGCGGAGCAGCTCCAGGCCGCGATGAACACCCCGGCCACCGCGGCGCTCGTCGCCCAGCAGCAAGCCGCAGCCGCAGCCAGCGGCGGCGTGGCTCCCTTCTAACCCCCTCGCAGTACCGCCTTCCTGCAACACCGCCCGGGGCGGCTGGCCTCCACACCCCGCCCCGGGCGACGACCCTCACACTCGTACAAGGAGCCACCGTTGAGCGACACCACAACCCCAACGCTCACCGCAGCGCTCGCGCTGCACGCCGCGGGCTGCTCAGTGGTGGCCGTACGAGCCGACGGGACGAAACGCCCCCTCGGCGACTGGAAGCACGCCCAAACCGAAGCCGCCGACGAGCAGCAGGTGCGCGCCTGGTTCGCCCACGGACACCCCGGGGTGGGCGTGGTGTGCGGCGCCGTGTCCGGCGGGCTGGAGATGCTCGAACTCGAAGGCCGCGCCGTCGTCGAAGGAGTCCTCAACGACCTGACCGCAGTCCTCGAAGCCTCCGGACTCGGCGACCTGTGGTCCCGCCTCGCCACCGGCTGGGCGGAACGTTCCCCCTCCGGCGGCCTCCACCTCCACTACCGCATCACCGACGCCCCCGTACCCGGGAACACCAAGCTCGCCTCCCGCCTCGCCCGCGACGACGAGCTGACCGAGGCAGAGCAGCAGCTCCTCGCCCGGCACCCTGGGAAGCGCATCATCAGGCCCCTCATCGAGACCCGCGGCGAAGGCGGCTTCGTCGTCACCGCGCCCAGCTGCGGACCGGTGCACCCCACCGGCGCCCCGTACGAACTCCTCGCCGGCGGACCCGCCACCACCCCGACAATCACCGCGGACGAGCACCGCGCACTCCACGCCGTGTGCCGCATGCTCGACACCGTCCCCGCCGACGCCCCCGATCACTCTACGGACCCCCATAAAGCGATCACCCACCCCGTCGACGAGGCCGCCGCGTTCCTCTTCGGCACCGGCCCAGGCCCCGACACCGGTGTCTCCCCGGGGGACGACTACGAAGCCAAGACGACCTGGGCCGACATCCTCACCCCGCACGGGTGGAAGCTGCTCTTCACCTCGGGACACACCTCGTACTGGCAGCGCCCCGGGAAAGACGGGCGCGAGCCCTCCGCCACCACCGGCCGCGACCCCGGCCGCGATCGCCTCTACGTGTTCACCACGTCCACCGAGTTCGCCACCGAAGTCCCGTACACCAAGTTCGGCGCCCACGCCCTCCTCAACCACGGAGGCGACCACACCGCCGCCGCGGGAGCGCTCCGCCGCCAGGGCTACGGCCAGCCCGCGCCCGAGCCCCCACGCCGCCACCTCACCGCCGTCCCCAACCCCGTCGCGCCTGTGGACGGGACCGCCGCGCTCAACGTCGTGCAGCACCCGGCCTCCGAGCCGCAGACGTACACCCGCACCGACGACGGGAACGCCCTCCGGCTCATCGACACCCACGAAACCGAGATTCGCTACGTACCCCAGCGCGGTCGCTGGCTTGTCTGGGACGGCCACCGCTGGGCATGGGACGAAGCTGGCGCCGTACGGGAGATGGCCCGCGCCATCGCCCGCGAACTCCCCAACGGGGAAGGCGAAGCGAAGCACCGGGCCCGCTCCCTCTCCGCTGCTGGGATCTCCGCGATGGTCGCCATGGCCACCACCGACCCGCGCACCGTCGCCCACGCCGCCCAGCTCGACGCGCACCGCATGCTCCTCAACACCCCCGCCGGGGCGCTCGACCTCACCACCGGGACGATCACGGCGCCGAACCCCGACGAGATGCACACCCGCTCCACCACCGTCGCCCCCGACCCCGAAGCTCCCACCCCGCGGTGGGACGCGTTCCTCGCCCAGACCTTCGGCGGGGATACCGACCTCCTCGCATACGTGCAGCGGATGGCCGGGTACTCCGCCAGCGGATCCGTGAAGTGGCACATCCTCCCCTTCCTTCACGGCCCGGGCGGCAACGGGAAGGGCGTCTTCCTCAACGTGCTGCGCGCGCTCCTCGGGGACTACGCCGCGACCGCGCCGAATGCGTTCCTCATGGCCGGCGGGCAACGCCACGAAACCGAGATCGCTCGCCTCCACGGGCTGCGCCTCGTCATCGCATCCGAGGTCAACCAGGACGCCAAGTTCGACGAGGCCAAGGTCAAGGAACTCACCGGCGGCGACGGGCTCACCGCGAGGTTCATGAGGCAGGACCACTTCACGTTCGAGCCCACCCACAAGCTGTGGCTGATGGGCAACCACCAGCCCCGCGTGTCCGCCGGCGGCAACTCCTTCTGGCGACGGCTGCGCCTCATCCCCTTCACCCACACCCCGACGGAGATCATCGAAGACCTCGACCAGCTCCTCGTCACCGAGGAAGGCCCCGGGATCCTGGCCTGGATAGCGGCCGGAGCCGTCGCCGTGTTCCGCGGCGGACTCCGCGACCCGGACTCGGTGAAGGCCGCGACCGCGCAGTACGCAGCCGAGGAAGACGCACTCGCCCGGTTCATCGGCGACTCCTGCCACCTCGGCGGAGGGGCCCACGTACTGATCAACACGGCCAAGCTCCGTGCCGTGTACGACGACTGGTGCCGCGCCGAAGGCGAGACCCCGCTCAAGCCTCAGGTCTTCGGCCGGGAGCTGCGGACCCGCTTCGGCATCGAGCAGATCCGCTCCAACGGGCGCCGCTTCTACGTCGGGATCGCAGTCCTCGATCGGTCACTGGACGACGATCGCGACGACGAGCCGGAGGAGTAGACCGTGGCCGTGATCCTCCAGTCCGCGGAACACAACTCGGACATCCTTCCCGTACCAGGCGCCAGGCTCCTCGTCATCAGTGACAGCAGTGACCGATCAGTGACCGTACACATCACCCTTCTGTCACTGCCTGATTCCTCATCTGACCTGCACCTTCCGAACGCCAGTGACCGCAGTGACCGTAATTCTCGGGTTCCAACTCCGTACGTGCGCAAGAAGGTCAATGTAAAGAACCCCAGGATCGGTCACTGCTGTCACTGCGGTCACTCATCCAGGACCAGCCATGGCCATGAACCCAGGCATCGCAGCGAAGATCGCCGCCAGCTCCGACCACGCCCGCGACGCACCCTGTCCCCGCTGCCACGCCCCGGTGCTCACCGCCCGCGCCGGCCGCGTCGCCGCCCTCGACGTCATCGCCGACCCGGACCCGATCGACGCCACCACCGAGATCCTTGCCCGCCTCGACGGACGCCTCACCTGGCACCTCACCACCACCGCACTCGGCGTACGACGCATCGTCTGGCGCAACCCCGGCTTCGCCCCGCACAACAAGCACCCGGTGCTCCAAGACCACCGCTGCCCACCCCAGTCCATGCAGGAGACCCTCATATGACCCGCCACTTCACCCTCGCCCTGCCACCCGGGTTGAAGCTCCTCAACGCGAACCAGCGCCTCCACCACCGCGTACGCGCCGAAACCACCGCGGCCATCCGCGCCGCCGCCATGACCGCCTGCTCCGAGAACGACACGATGCGAGCCGCCCTCACCGCCGCTGGAGCCGCCCCGGTGCTTCACCGCGCCTACATCCTCGGAGTGCTCCACCCTCCGTCACGGCGCCGCGCAGACCCCGCGAACTGGTACCCGAGCTTCAAGGCCGCGGTCGACGGGCTCGTAGACGCTGGGGTGTTGGAAGACGACGACCACACCCGCGTCGTCGGCCCCGACATGCGCATCGGCCCCACCACCACCGGCGGGCAAATCGTCCTCCACATCCAAGAGATCAGCGCGGACCAGCACGCCGCGTTCCAGTGGGGAGCCGCGTCATGATCCCCACCCCGTGCACCGCTGCGCCGGAACTCTGGTTCTCCACCAAGCCCCAGGACCAAGCCGAAGCCGTCACCGCATGCGGATTCTGCCCCCTGCGGAAGCCGTGCACCGAGTACGCGACCGCCCAGAACATCCCCTGGGGAACCTGGGGCGGACTCACCGAGAAGGACCGCCGTCGACAGGCACGCCGAGCCAGATCCGCGAGCGAGCCCGAGTGCCGCACACACCGCGCCATCCAGAAGCACCGCCGCCGCAAGGAGACCTGCATCGCGTGCCAAGCCTGGTGGGCCACCGTCCTCGAAGCCGACCGTCGCCACCGGCTCGCTGACGAACACGCCAAAGGCGGCAGCCTCACCGGCTACCAGATCCACCGCCGCCTCGGCGAACGCCCCTGCGCCCGATGCCGCACCGTCAACCGGCTCGCCAGCCAGCAACGACGCGACCGAGCCACCGCCACCTGACCGCCACCGCCGGCACTCGGTTCCGCGCCGCACGCGCCCGAAGGAGACCCGCCTCGTGTCCGTCAGCATCACCGTCCACTGCGAGCGCAACTGGCGCCACGGCACCTGCGCCACGGCTCCTGCGCCACCAGCTTGATCACCACCGCGACCACCACCGCGACCACCACCGTCGACGCTCTCGCCTACGCCGAAGCCCGTGGCTGGGCCACCGGCACCGGCATGGGCGACCTCTGCCCCGGCCACTCCGGGCGCACCACCAGCCCGCCGCCCGTCCGCCGCATCCGGCCCCGCACCGAGGAGACCCGCTGATGTCCGACCAGCCCACCGCCGGCTTCCGACCGCACCCGGCAGCCCGACCTCTTCACCGACCCGACAGCCGAGGAGAACTCCTGATGCCTGCCGTCGACCGCTATCCGCTCCGTGTCCGCCTCCACGGCGGCCGGAACACCCACGGCGCCCGCCCGCTCGACGACGACCAGATCACGGCCTGCGACTACTTCGCCGCCGCCGGCTCGCAGAACCACCAGCTCCCCGCGGACAGCCCGATCACCTGCCCCGGCTGCCTGCGGCAGATCGCCCGGCAGGAGGCCCGTTGATGTTGCTCGCTCTCGCCGCCACGGCCGCGCTCGGCGTCGGCTACGTCCTCGGCCGTATCCAGCCGCTGGACCGCCTCGACACCTGGGTCTGGCGCCGGCTGACCTTCGGCGGGCCGTGGGTCCGCTCCCGCTGGCAGCAACTGCTGGTGTTCGGCGCCCACGCCGTGGTGCGCCCCCGGGCCACCGTGCACGCCTGGCGCCACCGCAACGACCCGCCCCCGCCCCCGCCCCGTAGCCCAGTCCCAACCATCCGCACCGACAAGGAGAACCGCTGATGTCCGAGAACCCGCCCCGCCGCTTCCACCTCCAGCGCGACAACGACCTCACCGGAGTCTCCGGCACCGGCCGCGTCGCCGACGGCATCCTCTGGCCCGACGGCACCGTGACCATCCGCTGGCGCGGCGAACGCCCCTCCACCGTCAACTGGGCATCGATAGACGACGCCCGCACCGTCCACGGCCACGGCGGTGCCACCCGCATCATCTGGGACGACCTCGCGCCCGGCGCCTACACCCTCCGCTCCAGGTGCCCTCACTGCCCCGACGGCCACACCCCGCCCGACCACGGCCAGCCCTGGCACGCCCGCGTCGGTTCCGAGCGGGACGCCGACGGACAGCCCACTGTGATCCGCGTCGAGCGGGCCGCCGGGGCGCACGTCGCCGAGTCCGACGCCGACTGGATCCGCGACCGCCTCAACGCCCGCTGACCCCGCCGGGGCCGCTGTACGCCCGCCAGACGGCCGAACACCCATCCAGCGGCCCCGCGTTCCGCCCACCCGCCGTACGCCCGCCACACGACCACCAGGAGCCCCACGTGACCACGCCCGACGGATGGCGCGGAGCCACCGAACTCACCCCCGAGCGCGAGGCCGAACGCCTCGCCGCCACAGGCATCGTCGGCTACCGACAAGACCGCGACCAGCTCCACCACTGCCTCCACCACAAGCCCGCCCCCGCCAACCGCTGCGCCGACTTCCACGCAGTCACAGCCGACGCCCTCGACCACAGGGCGATCTGCGTCCACTGGGACTGCGGGCGCGACCTCCTCGCCACCGCCGCCATCACCACCCAGGAGCAGCCCCGATGACCACCCCCGCAGACCGGCTCGCCCGTATCGCCGACGCCCACACCGCAACCCGCGGCCCCGCAGGCACCACCGACGGCTACTGCGCCGAATGCGACCACCGCTGGCCCTGCCCCACCTCCATCTGGGCCACCACGGACCGCGACCCGCTCGCCACCTGGGACCCCGCAGACGACGACACCGCCCCCGAGTAGCCCCGCCGGGCCGCTGTACGCCCGCGTGAGCGCCGAACACCCGTCCAACCGCCCCCGCGCCCACCCCAACGCCCACACGCCCGCACACGACCACCAGGAGCCCCACAGTGACCCCCGCCGACGAACTCCGGGCAGCAGCCGCCCTGCTGCGCACCCTCGCCACCGCAGCCACCCCCGGCCCATGGCGCCAACACGACACCCACCTCGACCTCGGCGGCCACACGGCAACCGTCCTATCCGGCCACCAGAACACCACCGAACTCCGCGCCTGGCTCCCGACCATGAGCCACGAACCCTGGGACGAGACCCGCAACGTGTGGGCCGACGCCTCCTACATCGCCCTGATGGACCCGACCGTCGGCCTCGCCCTCGGCGAATGGCTCGACCACGCCGCAACAGCCCACGACGCCTCCGTGACAGCCGCCGCCAGCGTCTGGCCCGATCCGGCTGACGCCGCAGAGCGCAGCGCCTGGGTAGCCCGACAGACCGAACTGCCCGCCCTCGCCGTCGCCCGCGCCCTCACCCAGGAGCAGCCGTCATGAGCCAGCCCCGCCACACCGCCGACACCATCACCGACGACGCCCTCGACCACCTCTACCGGCAGCTCGCCACCCTCCACCGCCGCACCGAAGACGACGCCGACACCATCCGCCACTGGCAAGGCCGCGCCGAGACCGCAGAAGTCCGCGCCGAGAAGGCCGAAGCCGCCATCGACCGAGTCCGTACCGCCCTCGCCCGCCTCTGCGACGACGTCCCCCACCCCGGACACGACCACCTCTGCCCCGACGACATCCAACGCGCCATCGAGGACGCCCTCGACGAGCAGCCGGCCACCTGACCCTGAGCACGACGAAGGGGCGCCCACCAGCCGACCAAGCCCGGGACGCCCCACACGGTGCGACCACCGTACCCACCCGCCACCGCACGGAGCGCACCATGCACACCACCACCACGCCGACGACCACACAGCAGCTCCAGACCATCGCCCGCCTCTGGCCCGACCTCCTCCAGCAGCGCACCACCCGCCCCCACGACGCATGGCCGCCCTCCTCCCTCCAGACCTACCTCCGCACCGTCGAGGAGTACGACCCCGCCGACCGCAGCGCCCCCGTCCGCCTCCACATCATCGACACCATCCGCACCATCACCGTCGCCCTCGTCGACACCGCCGACCAGATCGCCGCCCAGGTCCAACGCCAGCCCATGAGCGACGCGCCCGCGAACTGGCCGGCCACCGACCGTACCCGCCGCAACGCCCTCGCCCACGAAGACCGGCAAGACCCCGCCCGCTGGCCGTACACCGGCACCCGCACCGCCCCCGCAGCAGCACTGTGGCTCCACGCCCGCATCGTCGGCGCCCCCGGCCCCTGCACGGCCCTCACCGGCCCCCAGCACGACCGCATCGCCCACGTCGCCGACCACGCCGCACAACGCCTCACCCACGCCCTCGGCACCAGCCGCCGCACCATCCCCACCGGACGCACCTGCGGCTGCGGCGGCGAACTCCTCCTCGACGGAGGCGACGGACACCCCCCGGTGATCCGCTGCGGCTGGTGCTCAGCACGCACCGCAGCACCCGCCGCCGCCTGAACACGACAACGGCCCGCCCAGCGACGCAACCGCCGGGCGGGCCCCGACCCGACGGGAGCAACACCCCGCCATGGCCACCACCGAACCTATCCGCAACACCGCGACGACCGTCGCGGCCCGTCGCGCACGCGTCGCGCAACTCCTCCGCGACAACGTCCAGCAAGCCGACATAGCCCGGCGTCTGAACGTCTCCAAGCACGTGGTGTGGCGCGACGCGCAGGCGATCGAGCGCGACACCGCGCAGCGCCCTGACCAGCCACAACCAGCGCCGCCGCGACACAGCCGCGACGCCCTTGCGCGACGCGCCGAAGAGGCCCGCGACGCCATGCGCGACGTCAGCGACGCCGTTGCGGCCGTCGTCGCGGCCAGGCCGTCCCACGTCGCGGTCACCACCGCCACCGCCCACGCCTGGGCGCGGCAACTCCGCGACCACGCCGCCGTGCTGGCGCGCATCGCGGACGACTTCACCGAGTACTACCCGGCGACCGCAACGTCCGAGAGAGGATGAGCCCATGGACGACCTGATCGCGTTCCTCCGCGCCCACATCGCCGAGGACACAGCCGTCGCCGAGACCGCCGGGGGCTCCTGCACGTACCTGCTCGACGACCCGAGCCTTGCAGGGCTCGACACCGGGGATCGCGCGCACGTCGCCCGCCAATCCCCGTTCCGCACGCTCAGCGACGCCGCCGCCATCATGGAGCTGCTGCACCGCTACGAGAACCCCCAGACCAACCCCGCTTTCCCGCCTTCCGTGAACAAGTTCACGGCCCAGAACGAACAGCTCATGCTCGCTGACGTGCTCCGCGTCCTGGCCCACGCTCACGCCACCCACCCCGACTATCGGACCGAGTGGCGCCCTGAGTGGCGGCGGTAGCTCCGCTGTCACACCCCGGGCGTACCGTCGGAGGCGTCCACATTCGCGCCTCTGGCTGGGCGCAGCACTCGGACCCGCCCCGCCGCTCCCACCCCCAGCGGCGGGGCGCACCGCGTACTACACCTGTAGTTGCGCCCCGTCCCGCCGTACGGCATCCTGACCCTGCGCGGTACTCGCGCGCCCGAAACTAGCCACGGCGTCCGGTCTTCGCATTCTCCTTACAGCACGGTCACAGCCGTGCCACGATGCCCCTAACACGCATCTTGGGGGCACAGGTCATGCATCAACAGAGGGTCGTACACAAGCGCGGCGCGAACCACGGACTCCACATCGTCCTCACGATCTTGACGTGCGGACTGTGGGCGATCACCGGATGGCCCATCGCCGCCGCCATGGGACGCAAGACCGTCACCACCGCGCCGAGCCCGATGTACCCGCCGCCGCAGCAGGGCTACCCGCCCCAACAGGTCCCCCCAGGCCAACCGTACGGACAGCAGCAGCCGTACGGGCAGCCCGGATACGGCTACCCACCCCAACAGCAGCAGCCGCCGCAGGGGCACAGGCAACCCGGCTGGGCCCAACCCCAGCAGCAGGCGTGGCCACCCCAGCAGCCCGGAGGCACCCAGCAGCCCCCGCCAGGAGCCTCCGGGCCACCCCACCAGCAGTAGCCACACCAGCCCCCGCCGCCGCGGGGGCTTCTTCATGCCCCGGGAGGTGCCACGTGGCCGAGAACCGGCCCCGCCCCGTCACCGACGAAGACCGCCGCAGCATCCGCGAACTCCACGCCGCCGGCCACGGCCGCAACGAGATCGCAAGGCGGCTCAACCGCGGCACCCGCACCGTCAGCGTCATCGCCCAAGAACTCGGCCTCGTCTTCGACATCACCGCGACCGAAGTCGCCACCAAGCACCGCATGGCGCAGCTCGCCGAGAAGCGCGCCATCCTCGCCGACGCCCTCACCGACGACGCCCTACGCCTAAGCGAACAGGTCTGGCAGCCTGCCGTCGTTTACAACTTCGGCGGCAAGGACAACACCTACGAAGAGCGCGGAGTCCCCGAACCGCCGGCCGCCGACAAGCGGGCCCTCATGGCCGCCGCCACCGCGGCAGCAGCCCAATCCGTACGCCTCGTACCGCCGGCCGTCGATACCGACGTCGAGGACGCCGTCTCCGTGGTCGGGAAGCTGGGTGCCGGGCTCGCCGTAATCGCAGCACGGATCAGGGCGGAGGAAGCCGGAGGCGAGGAGGCGGAAGGTGGATCTCCTTGACGCGCTTCCCCTATCCCACAAGCAGATCATCAGCATCGTCGACTCGCAGGCCAGGCTCAACGGCTGGGAGGGCGCGGTCCGGTCCGGGAAGACCATCGCGTCCCTGCTCCGCTGGCTGATCTACGTCGCCAGCGCCCCGCGCGGAGGCGAGCTGGTGATGGTCGGCCGAACCCGGGACTCGATCTACCGGAACGCGTTCCTGCCGCTGATGAACCCGGAGATCTTCGGAGCGCTCGCCCACCAGGTCAAGTACACCAACGGCGCGGCGACCGCCACGATCCTCGGCCGTACGGTGCACGTCCTGGGGGCCAACGACGCCCAGGCCGAGCCGAAAATCAGGGGCATGACCTGCGCCGGAGCGTACGTCGACGAGGCCACCACGCTGCCGAAAGCGTTCTTCGACCAGCTCGACGCCCGCTGCTCGGTCCCTGACGTACAGATCTTCTTCACCACCAACCCAGACAACCCGGGACACTGGCTGCGCAAGCAGTACCTCAAGCGCCCGCAAGAGACGAACCTGCGATCGTGGAGCTTCACCCTCGACGACAACCCGTCGCTCACCGAGGAGTACAAGAACCACCTGAAGTCCACCCACCAGGGCGTCTTCTACCGGCGCAACATCCTCGGCCACTGGGTGCAGGCCGAAGGCGCGATCTACGAAGCCTTCGACCCCGCCCGCCACATCGTCAAGACCCTGCCGCCCATGGCCCGCTGGCTGTGCGACGCGATCGACTACGGCACGACCAACCCCTACGCCGACCTACTCATCGGCCTCGGCACCGACATGCACCTGTACGTTGCGTCCGAGTACCGGTGGGACTCGAAGGCGCAGCGCCGGAAGAAGACCGACGTCGAGTACTCCGCCGCGCGCCGCGCCTGGCTTCAGGCCGTGCCCCACCCCGGGTCGAACGCGGTCGGAGTCCGGCCGGAATGGACGATCGTCGACCCGTCGGCCGCCTCGTACATCGAGCAGCTACACCGCGACGGCGTGACCGGCGTGACGCCTGCCGACAACTCGGTCATCGACGGAATCCGTACGATCGGAGCCCTTTTCGGGGCCGGGCGTCTGCTCGTCCACGAGTCCGCCCGGGGGCTGATAGAGGAGATCCCGGGCTACTCCTGGGACGACGAGAAGTCAGCGAAGGGCGAGGACGCCCCGATCAAGCTGGAAGATCACTCGTGCGACGCCCTCCGCTACGGCATCCGTACGACCGAGGCCCTGTGGCGCCCCCACATCCCCACCCTCATGGAGGTGGCCGCGTAGTGGCCTTCGAGACGTCCTACCAGGAGTACCGCGACCGCGTCGCCCGCCAGTACGGCGCCGAAGAAGAACTCCGCCGCCTCTGCCCCACGTACGCGCGGCACCTCGCGACCACGCTGCGGACAGACGCAGCAGCAGCCAGCGGCCAGGAACGTGCCGCACTGCTGCGCCTCGCCGACCGCATGGACCCCGACCTGACGGAGGTGGCCGCGTGAACGGGCTCCCCAACAGCGTGACGCTCGCGCAGGTACAGGAAGCACTCAGTTCCCTCGGGATCCCCCTCACCCACGTCACGAGGGTGACCCTGGACCACCACCGGGGCGTCACCGTCCAGCTCTACGTCACGGACGACGCCGGGCGAAAGCAAGTGCACGCCGGCTGCCCGCTCATGACGGAGCTGACCATCCCCTACGAGACGCCGGAGGTGTCCGATGCCGCTGCCGACGGCTGACACCCCCTGGCCCCCCGCCAACCTCGACCGCGTCCGCGACAAGATGACCGTCTGGGACGCCTGGTACTCCGGCGACCCCGACGCCCTCGCCTCCGTCTACGGCGGCCAATGGGGCGACGACCCCAGCGACACCGGGTTCTTCGCCTCCGAACGCGGAGGCTGGCGCGCCGCAGTCGGCCGCCGCATCAGCCGCTGGTTCTGGGGCACCCCCACCCCCTCCGGCGAACGCCGCTCCAAGCTCCACGTCCCCGTCGCCTCCGACATCGCCACCACCAGCGCGGCACTCCTCTTCTCCGAACCCCCCACCGTCACCGGCGCCGACGACGCCACCACCGACCGGCTCACCACCCTCATAGACGACGGTCTGCACGGCGCGCTCCTTGAAGGCGCCGAACTCGCCGCCGCCCTCGGCGGGGTGTACCTGCGGGTGCTGTGGGACCGCGACCGGTACGACGCCCCCTGGCTGGAGCCCCACCCCGCCTCGCACGCCGTGCCCGAGTGGCAGTGGGGACGGCTCGCGGCCGTCACCTTCTGGCGCCCCCTGGAGGTCGAGGGGGACCGCGTCGTACGACACCTGGAGCGTCACGAGCCCGGGTTTGTTCTCCACGGCCTCTACCAGGGCACCCGCGACAGCCTCGGCATCCGTATCCCGCTGACCGACCACCCCGCCACCGCGCCGATCGCACAGGCCCTCGGCCCACGCGGCGACGCGATCGAGACCGGGGTCCGGCAGCTCACCGCCGTCTACGTGCCGAACATGCGGCCCAACCGCCTCTGGCGCGGCACTCCGGCCGCGGCGTACCTCGGCCGGCCGGACATCGCCGGCGCCGAGCCGCTGCTGGACGCCCTGGACGAGGTCTACTCGTCGTGGATGCGAGACATCCACCTCGGGAAGGCGCGCATCATCGTTCCCGGGACGTACCTGGAGTCCAACGGCCCAGGGAAGGGCGGCTACTTCGACGCCGACCGGCAGATCTACTCCGAGCTGAACATGCTGCAACGCCCCGGCGACAGCGCGATGATCACCCCGGTGCAGTTCGGGATCCGTGTCGCCGAGCACCGCGACACCGCGCAGGACCTGGTGGAGCAGATCCTTCGCACGGCCGGCTACTCGGCGCAGACCTTCGGCGAGCAGGGCCAAGCCGCGGTCACCGCAACCGAGGTCGTCGCCCGTGAGCGGCAGTCCTTCACGACCCGTAACCGGAAGATCGTGTACTGGCGGCCGGCCCTCGCTGAGGCTCTGGAGACCCTGCTGGCCATCGACAAGGCCGTCTACGGGACGCTGGTCACGGTCGCCCGGCCCGACGTGGCGTTCGGCGACTCCGTCAGCGAGGACCCGAAGACCCTCGCGGAGACGGCGGAGCTGCTGCGCCGCGCGGACGCCGCGTCGACGGAGACCCTGGTGCGTCTCACCAACCCGGGCTTCGACGAGAAGCAGGTGCAGGCGGAGGCGGAGCGGATCCTTCAGGAATCCGGCCGTGCCGCGCTCTCCGACCCGACCCTGACCGGAGCCGAAGGGGGGCCTCCCGATGCCGGTGTCCCCAGCGATGGCGGAGGATCTGGCCCGTGAGGTGTCCCAGCTCTACCAGGACGCCGAGACGGCGCTCCTGGAGCTGCTGGCCGCTGCGCTCGAAGCGGACATCGAGTCGCCGCGGTGGGCGGAGCTGAAGCTGGCAGCGCTCGGCAACCTCCGCAACGCGGTCGAGGAGATCACCCGCGCGCTTCAGACCGACACCAACGGCGCCGTGCGGCGGGCCTTGATCGAGGCGTACGGCCGCGGGCGCACCGCGGCCATCGCGGACATGGGCGGCCTCGACACCGGCCGCGAGCTGGCCGCCCGCACGGCGCTGCCGAACACGCCCGCGGTCGATCGCCTCGCCGCGTCGATGGCGGACGAAACCCGCCCGGTGTACGCCCGGATCACCCGGGCCGTGACGGACACGTACCGGCGCATCACCGCCACGGCATCCGGCACGCAACTGCTGACCGGCATCACCCGCCGCGCAGCATCCCAACGAGCGCTCAATCAGTTCGCTGCCCGCGGCGTGACCGGGTTCGTCGACCGCGCCGGCCGCTCCTGGGGCATGGCCGCCTACGCGGAGATGGCGGTGCGCAGCGTGACGGCGCGCGCCGCTGTCGAAGGGCACACCGATGCCCTCGCCGAACTCGGTGTGGGGCTGGTCATCGTGTCGGACGCCCCGTTGGAGTGCCCCCTCTGCGCCCGATGGGAAGGCGAAGTCCTCAGCCTGGGCGGGCAGTCGGGGCCGCACACGATCCGGGCCCCGCACGCCGATCCGCCCGGCCGGCGCGGGCTGCTGCGCCGTACCCCCACCGTGGTGGTGCACGTCGCCGGCTCGCTGCTGGAGGCCCGCGCGAGCGGCCTGTTCCACCCCAACTGCCGCCACAGCCTGGCCGCATACCTCCCCGGCGTCACGACCCGGCCACCGCACCACCCCACCCCCGGCACCTCGTACGAGGACACGCAGCGGCAGCGGGAGATCGAGCGGCACATCCGCCGCTGGAAGCGCACGGCCGCCGCCGCGATGACCGACGCCGACCGGCGCCGCGCCGCGACCTACGTACGGCGATGGCAGAAGGCCGCGCGCGAGCACGTGGCCGCGCACCCGGACCTGCGACGCAAGCCCGCGCGAGAGCAGATCAGCTCCGCGCGCTGAACAACCGCCCGCCAGGAGCGGGCCAACGACGCCCCAGGAGGGCACCATGACCCGCCGCACCCCTGCCCGCCACCGCCGCGACGGCGCCGGCTGGGCCCACCCCTACGCGCGCGCCCCTTTCTCCCCGATCTTCTACGCCGACGGAGGGGACGGCGACGGCTCCGGATCCGACCCGGCGCCCGCAGCGCCGGCCGCCGGTAACCAGGGCGACGACGGCGGGCAACAGCCGCGGATGTACGACGCCGCCTACGTCGACAGCCTCCGCAAGGAGGCCGCTCAGTGGCGCACCAAGCTCCGCGAAGCCGAGCAGCAGCAGGACACCCGCTTCAACGGCCTCGTCGACCAGCTCAAGGCCGCCGGGATCAAGCTCGGTGACGACGCCAACCCGGAGCAGCTCCAAGCCAGCCTCACCGCCGCGCAGTCCGAGCGCCGTGACGCGCTCCTGCGCGCCGCCCTCTACGAGACCGCGGGCGAGCACGGCGCCAACCCCGCCGCGCTCCGCGACTCCGTCAGCTTCCTGGACTCCGTCCGGGAGATCGACCCCACAGACTCCGCAGCCCTGGTGGCCGCGGCCAAGGCGGCCGTCGCCGCCAACGCTTCTCTCTCCGCAGCTCCGGCCGGCCCGGTACGCGGTGGCGCTGACCTCTCTGGTGGAGGCGGCTCCGAGCCTCGGCAACTCACCGAGGACGACCTCTCCCGCATGACGCCCGAGCAGATCGTGGCAGCCCAGGACAAGGGCCTGCTGCGCAACCTGCTGGGCGGATAACCCCAGAAGGAGGCCCCTGTGGCCATCACCCGATTCCGGCCGGAGATCTGGTCCGCCAGGCTCCTCGTCGCCCTGCGCAAGCGCCTCGTCTACGCCGGGCCGACGATCGTCAACCGCGACTACGAAGGCGAGATTGCCGAGGCCGGCGACACCGTCCGCATCACGTCGATCTCCGACCCGACGATCGGCACCTACGTGCCGAACGCGACGGTCATCACGCCCGAGGAGCTGACCGACGCGCAGCGCACCCTCGTCATCGACCAGGCGAAGTACTTCGCCTTTAAGGTGGACGATATCGACAAGCGGCAGGCCCGCGGCGACGTCATGACCGAGGCCATGAGCCGCGCCGCCTACAAGCTGGCCGACACCGTTGACCAGTACGTTGCGTCCTTCTACACCGGCGTGCAGGCCGGGAACGTCGTCGCGCCGGTCACCATCGACACCTCCACCCCCACCTCGTGGGACGCGGAGGCCGCGAAGGCGTACAACGAGATCCTGGTGCCGCTGAAGGTCCAGCTCGACGAGGCCAACGTGCGCACCGACGGACGGTACGTCGTCATCCCCCCGTGGCTCCACGGCGTCCTGCTGCGCGACCCCCGGTTCGTGAAGGTCAACGAGTCCGGCACCAGCGAGGGCCTGCGCAACGGGCAGGTGGGGCGCGCTGTTGGCTTCGACATCCTCGTCTCCAACAACGTCCCCGTCCCGACCGCGAACAACTTCATCGTCACCGCGGGCGTGAACTCGGCCATCTCCTTCGCCGAGCAGATCAACAAGACCGAGGCGTACCGGCCCGAGTCCAGCTTCAGCGACGCGGTCAAGGGCCTCGCCCTGTACGGCGCGAAGCTCATCCGCCCCGACTCGATGGCGTACGTCACTGCCGTCCAGTCCTGACCCGGAGGCCACCATGGCACGCACTCCTGTCGCTTACAGCAACCTCGTCCCCAACAGCAACCTCGCCGACCCGGCCGGCACCGCGCTCAACCCCGGCACCAACAACGGGCACGTCATCCCCGCCGCCGGGCCGAACGGCAAGGCCCTGCCCGAACTCACCGTCCTGCGGGTCACCGCGGGCGCCACCGGCGGCAACGTGACGGTCAAGGCCGGCACCTACCCGCCCGCGATCGCGTCCGGCCAGGGAGACCTCGTGGTCGCGGTCGCCAACGCGGGCACCCAGTGGATCGGCCCCTTCGAGTCCGGCCGGTTCCTCCAGAACGACGGCACCATGCTCATCGACGTGGCGT
The DNA here is from genome assembly GCF_040653095.1 of Streptomyces sp. NPDC048057. Lineage (NCBI taxonomy): Bacteria > Bacillati > Actinomycetota > Actinomycetes > Kitasatosporales > Streptomycetaceae > Streptomyces > Streptomyces sp. NPDC048057. Next base: position 95,065 of record NZ_JBEZNF010000013.1, on the reverse strand, counting down.
CCGCCGTCGTCCCCGGCACGATCACCGCCTTCCGCGTCCCGAGGAACACCTAATGAGCAGCGACCACATCTACGTCCGTGGGGAGGGCGGGACCATCTTCCGGATGGATCTGCCGCTCCCGGAACCGATCGCGGATCGGCTCGCCAAGGGCGCGCTGCGCCGCGTCAACGAGGACGGCACCCCCTACGTGGAGCCCGCTGAGGCTTCGGGGGTGCCCGGTCTGCCGCTGACCGAGCCCGCGCGCACGGCGCCGAAGACGTCGTGGGTCGGCTGGGCCGTCGTCCAGGGCGCCACGGCCGATGACGCCGAGGCCATGACCAAGGGCGACCTGATCGACAAGTACGGAACGGGAGGTGGTTCCGGTGCCGGTGATCAGTGACTTCGGAATGAGCGCGTCCGTGCGGCAGACGAAGGCGCAGGATCTGACGGTGGTGACGGACCCGCTGGACTTCCGGCGCGGTGTGCACCTGGAGTCCGGCACGGCTGCGGGCATGGCTGACCGGGTGTTCCACGACCGGCGCACCCTGGCCGCTTCGGCGACGGAGGATCTGGACCTGGCGGGGGTGCTCACCGACGCCTTCGGGGCGGCGATCACCTTCGTGAAGGTGAAGGGCCTGTTCGTCTCCGCGGCCTCGGCCAACGCGAACAACGTCGTGATCGGCGGCGCCACGTCGAACGCGTGGTCCACCCTCCTCGGCGCCACCGGCACGATCACGCTGCGGCCGGGCGCGACGCTCGGCGTGATGGCCGGCGCGACGGACGCGACCGCCTACGCCGTGACCGCAGGGACCGCCGACCTGCTGAAGGTCGCCAACTCGGGCGCCGGCACCAGCGTGACGTACGACCTCGTCCTCATCGGCACCAGCGCGTAGGAGGTGGCCATGGCCAGGGTGTACGCCACGGCCACCGACTACCAGACGTACACGGGGCAGACCCCGCCCGAGGACATCGCGAGCCGCCTCGCGCGCGCGAGCACGTTCCTCGACTCCCGGGTGTTCCGGCTGTGCTGGTGCGACGCCGACCCCGTGACCGGGCTTCCGACGCACCCCCTCGTCGTGGCCGCCTTCCGCGACGCGGTGTGCGCGCAGGCCGAGTGGGGCGCGGAGGTCGGGGACACGACCGGCGCGGCCGGCGTTGGCTGGGGCTCCGTGAGCATCGGCTCCGTCCAGCTCAGCCGGTCGGTCACCGCGGTCAGCGGAGACGACGCGCCGGGGCGGCAGATCGCGCCGGCTGTCTGGGATCACCTGCGGTCGCCCGACCTCACCCCGGATGTGCTGCTGCTGGGGCTGGTGGTCTCGTGAGGGTCCCCGGTTGGCTACTCCAGCACACGGTCACGGTGTGCCCCTATATAGGGGACAGCGCGTACGGGCCGCAGTACGGGCCGGCGACCACCGTGCGGTGCTTCCTCGACGACCAGACCCGCACGGTCCGGGCAGCGGACGGGCAGGAGGTCGTCTCCTCCAGCACGGTGTACGCGCCGCTGGAGACCGTCTGTCCGGCCGAGAGCAGGGTGATCCTGCCGTCCGGCCGGGAGACCACGGTGATCGCCGCGCTCCGCAGGGATGGCGGACGGCTCCCCGTACCGAGCCATCTGGAGATCCAACTGTTGTAGGAGGTGGTCGGCTTGCCGCAGTACACCCGCTTCCGGCCGGGCGACGCCCGCCGCCAGTGGACCTCACGCGGGCGCCGGCTCGCGTCCGAGGGGCTGCAACGTGGCCTGGAGCACGTCCTGGGCGAGGCCAGGAAGTTGGTGCCGCTCGACGAGGGCACCCTTGAGCGCTCCGGCCGGGTCAACATGATCTCCGAGCTGGACGGCATGATCACCTTCGACACTGTGTATGCCGTCAGGCAACACGAGGAGCTGACCTGGAAGCACGCCCCCGGCAGGTCGGCGAAGTACTTGGAGATCCCGATGAACTCTGAGCGGGATGTGGTTCTGAGGATGATGGCGGTCCCGTTGGGGAGGTGGCTTCGTGGCTGACCTTCTCGACGGCATCGCGCAGCACCTCGCCGCCCGTGGCATCGTCCAGTACGACCCGACCGGCGTCACGGGCAACTGCTTCCTTGAGTCCATGCCGAGCGCGCCGGACACGGTGGTCGTGCTGACGCTGTACGACGACGGCACCGAGCCGGACAGTCTGCTGCCGTACGACGAGCCCCGCATGCAGGTGCGGGTCCGCGGCGGGCGCGACCCACGCGTGTCCCGCGCCCTGTGCTCGCGGATCCGGTCGGAGCTGCACGGCCTCGGGCCGGTCGTCCTGCCGGACGGCACGACGCTGATCCTGGCCGTCGCCCTCTCGGGCGCCCCCGGCTCGCTCGGCGTCGACGCCAACCAGCGTCACGAGCACGTGGCGAACTTCCGCCTGGAGATCCGCAACCCAACGGCGCACCGCGCCTGACCCCCCTTCCACACTTCAGCCCGTCGCCGACCGGTGCCCGGGCCCACAGGCATGCCCGGAGGAGAAATGCCAGCTCAGAAGTACAACGCACGCGACTGCCGGTTCCAAGTCGAGGACTTCAACGCCCCCGGCACCTGGCTGGAGTTCCGTACGTCGGAGGGTGGCACCGGAGAAGGCGGCATCACCACCTTCACCAAGAGCCACGAGTACGAGACCGCGGACACCACCACTTTCGGCAGCGAGGGCCAAGCCGAGTCCCAGAACATGCAGATCGGCAAGTCCTTGACGCTGGAAGGGCTCCGGCTGAAGGACCCCGTCACGGGCGCCCTGGACCCGGCTCAGGCACTGATCGAGGCGCAGGCCGAACGGCTCGGCAATGCCTCCTTGTGCGGCTTCAGGTTCGCAGCTCCCGGCGACACCACCTGGGAAGTATGGCCGAAGGCTCACTTCCAACTCGGCGACACCGGCGGCGGCAACAACGACAAGGCCAGTTGGTCCGTCACGATCACCCGCTCCGGCCCGTCGACCACGGCGGCCATCGCATGACCGCCCGCAAGACGGAACCCACCTCCTTCGACGCCTGGTGGACCGAGGTCCACGGCGCCCGCACCACCGAGGTCTGCGGCCTCACCGTCAAGGTCCCCAGCGACCTCCCCTACGGATTCAACAAGCGCTTCGAAGAGCTTCAGGACTCCGACAGCGACGAGGACGCCGCCGAACTGGTGGCGCTGCTCTTCGGCGAGGAGGCCGCGAGTGCGTGGCTCGACGGCCCGGACCGGATCGGCACTCGACAGCTCTTCACGATCCTCGGGTGGGGCATGGCGCAGGCGCAGGGCGAGGACGTGTCCTACCAGGAGGCGTACGACGCGGTGATGGAGCAGGTCGTGGGAAAAGCTCCGGAGCCGAACCGCGCCGAGCGCCGCGCAGCCGCGCAGAAGAGGCCGTCGAGAAGTACTGGTGGGCGGTCGAAGCCGACTTCCTCAGGGAGTACCACCTCGGCCCGCAAGACATCGCGGGGCTGAGTACCCGCCGCTTCTGGGTCCTCCTCAACGGCCTCTCCGGCGAGGCCGTGTTCCGCCGCATTGCCGGCGACGAACTCAACGTCGTCGACGACCCCGCCCTGATTCGCGCCGCCCTCCGCGGCTGACCACGAAGGAGGCGGTGCGGCATGTCCATGACGATCGGCGACCTCGTCGGCTACATCAGGGCCGACGGCAGCGACTTCGAGCGCGGCATTGCCAGGTCGCAGCTCAGGATGGAGGGCTTCCGCCTCGACACCGCCGGGCGCCTCCGCGATCTCTCCGGCCGCTTCATTCGTGAGTCCGAGGTCATGGGCAACGCCCTCGCGGATTCCTTCTCCGACGCTGAGCGGGCTGGGACGCGGATCGTCACGGTGTACAGCAGCGTTGCGGACGCCCAGTCCAGGACGATGCGCGCGAGGTTCGCACGCCTGCGGGCGGAGGCCGGCCGGCTCGGCACCTCGCTGGCCGGCATGGTCAACCGCGTCGCCGAGCGCGTCGGCGGCCTCGACTTCAGCCGCCTCGCCGCCGCCGGGCCCGCTATCGGTGGGGTCGCGATGCAAGTTGGCGCCCTCGCGGGCCGGCTCGGCGCAGCGGTTCCGGTGGCTGCTGGGCTGGCTGCGACGGTGGGCAACATCGCCCCGGCGGCGGGCCTTGCTGTGACCGCCCTGTTCGCGGTGCAGCTGGCGTCCAAGGCGCTGAAGATCGGCATGGTCGGCGTGAAGGACGCCGTCTCGGCCGCGATGGACCCGTCCGATCCGGAAGCGTACGCGGAGGCTTTGAAAAAGCTCTCGCCGAATGCGCGGGAATTCGTCAAGGAAATCCGCACCATGCAGCCGCAACTGAAGGCCCTCCAACAGGGTGTTCAGGAACGACTCTTCCGGGGCCTCGACGACATTCTGAAGGGAATGGGGAAGACCACGCTCCCCATTCTCCGGAATGGCCTGTCGAACTCGGCCAACGCACTGAACCTGATGGCGCGGAACGTTGGCAACGCAGCGATGGGGCTCAGCACGTCCGGCACCCTCGGGCGGGCCATCAGCGGGGCCAACACGGGCCTGTTCAACCTGTCGCGGGTCCCGTCTCAGATCATGGTGGCTCTCACACAGGTGGCCGCTGCCAGTGGCCCGGCATTCGGGCGCCTCACGGCGGGCGCCGGGAATGCTCTGGACAGCATCTCGGAGCGGATCGACCGAGCTTTCCATTCGGGCGCGATGGAACGCGCCATTGAACAGGCGCTCGTAATTCTCCGGCAGCTGGGTCAGGTCGCGGGGAACGTGTTCTCAATTGTCGGGTCGATTTTCGGGGCTGCGAACGCATCGGGCGGCTCCTTCATCCAGGTGCTTCAGCAGATCACGGGGGCGCTCGCGGATGCGTTCGCCAGCCCGGCCGTCCAGGCGGGGTTGCGGGCGATCTTCGAGACCGTTGCGACCCTGGCGCGCGTCGCGGCGCCGCTGCTCGGCAGCGCCCTGAGCGCGCTGGGGCCCGTGTTCGCCGCGCTCGGGCCGCCCGTGCAGACGCTGATCACAGCGCTCGGCGCCGCGCTCGGCCCGATCATCGCCGCTCTCGGCCCCGTGCTACAGGCCGCTGCTACGGCGGTCGGTGCGCTCGTGGTGGCCGCCGCGCCGCTGCTGCCGGTGATCGGTCAGCTCGTCGCGGCCCTGCTGCCGGCGCTGTCGCCGATGCTGGCCGCGGTCGCCTCGGTGTTCACCGCCTTGGCGCCGGTGGTGCAGCAGGTCGCCTCGATGATCGGCCCCTTGCTGACGCCGATCATCAAGGGCCTGAGCGACATCCTCGTTCAGCTCGTGCAGCAGGGCGCGCAGCAGTTCGTATCCATCCTCCAGATGATCATCCCGGTGTTGCCTCAGGTCGCGCCGCTGTTCGTGCAGCTCGGGCAGTCCGTCGGGCAGGTCCTCACCGCGCTCGCGCCGCTGCTGCCGCAGCTCACCACGCTGAGCATGCAGCTCGTGTCGTCGCTGCTGCCGGCGATCCTGCCGCTGCTCCCGGTGCTGACGACGTTCGCGGCGCTGTGGCTGCGGCTGGCGACGGGCGTCATCACGGGCGTCGTGATCCCGGTGATCTCCGGCATCCTGGCGGTCCTGGGCGGCCTCCGGACGGCGATGCAGCCGGCTCTGGACGCGGTGACCTGGCTGACGACCGGCATCGCCTCGGCGTTCGAGTGGCTGTACAACCTGCTCGTCGGGAACAGCATCATCCCCGACCTCGTCACCGAGGTAGTGGCCTGGTTCGCGGGCCTTCCCGGCAAGGCGCTCTCCGCGCTCGGCGGGCTCGTCGCCTCGGTCGCCGGCCCGGCGCGCAACGCCGCCACGCAGATGATCACCGCCGTACGCGACGGGGTCTCCAAGGCGGTCGAGTGGGTGCAAGGTCTCCCGGGGCGTGCTGGTCGGGCGCTCGGCAACATCGCCTCGACCCTGTACAGCAGCGGCCGGTCGCTCGTGCAGGGCTTCATCGACGGCATCGTCAGCAGGGCGGGCGACATCGCCAACGCGGTCAGCGGCCTGGTGTCGAAGGCGAGGGACTTCTTCCCCTTCAGCCCCGCGAAGGAAGGCCCCTTCTCCGGCCGGGGCTGGACCCTCTACAGCGGGCAGTCGATCGGGCAAGCACTCGCCGCCGGCATCACGGGCGAGCAGGCCACGGTGGCGCACGCGGCGGGCGGCATGCTCGCCGCCGCGCAACAGGCCCTCGGCGCGGGCCTCGCGCTCCCCGGCGCGGGCATGCCGGGGCTGGCTATGGCCGGCGCCGGCGCGACGGCGGGCGCCGGGGAGCGGCGCATCGTCCTCGAAGTCCGCAGCGACGGAAGCCGCGGTGGCGACTACCTCACCGAACAGATCCGCCAGCAGGTCACTGTCCTCGGCGGCGGCGACGTCCAACGGGCCTTCGGCCGGCGATAGATAGATAGGAAGGAGCAGCAGGTGGCGATCCCTGACGCGCGAGTGGAACTCCAGATCGACGGCGTGTGGACCCCCGCGACGGTGCGGCATGAGCCGGGCATCACCCACACGCGCGGCCGGCGCTCGCGCGGGTCCACGGCGGACGCGGCCGAGGTCGGACTCACGTTGGACAGCCCGGGCGGGTTGTACGACAACCGCAACCCCCGCAGCCCGTACTACCAGCGGCTCGGACGGAACACCCCGTTGCGGCTCACGGTCGACTCGGGGCAGCGGGCACTCGTCATGGGGGCCGGCGGAGGCGCGTCCACGCCGGACGCGCCGCCCCTCGACATCGTGGGCGACACCGACGTCCGGGTCGAGGCGACCCTGGACAACTGGCTCGCGGACGGAAGCGTCGAACTGGCCGGCAAGGGCGCGCAGGCCACGAACCAACGATCGTGGTTGCTGCTGATGCGTGACCGGCGGGTGCGCATCGAGTGGTCGACCGCCGGCACGTCCACGCTCGGCGCGACGTCCACCATCGACCTGCCCGTCCCGCCGTCCCGGCGCCTCGCGATCCGGGCGGCGCTCGACGTCGACAACGGCGCGGCCGGGAGCACCGTCACCTTCTACACGGCACCGAGCATCGCCGGGCCGTGGACGCCGCTCGGGGCGCCAGTCGTCACGGCCGGGACGACGTCCGTCTTCGCCAGCACCTCACCCGTCCGCGTGGGCGACGGCTGGGGAGACTTGGGCTTCCCGTCCGCGGCCGGCATGGTCCATGCCTTCGAACTCCGGGCCGGCGCCACGGTCGTGGCCGCGCTCGACTTCAGCGCGCAAGCGGAGGGGGCGACCAGCTTCACTGACAGCGCAGGCCGACCGTGGACGGTGGAGGCGGGCAGCACGGTCACGGGCCGCCGCACCCGTGCCGTGGCCGAGGTCCCGAAGTGGGAGCCTCGCTGGCACCGCAGCGGGCACAACGTCACCGTGCCGATCACCGCGGCTGGGTTGCTGCGCCGGTTGGAGGCCGGCCGCGGTGACCTGGAGTCGACGTTGCGTCGCCGGATCCCTTCGGAGCCGTCGGTCAGGGCCTATTGGCCGATGGAGGACGACCGCGACGCCACCCAGGCGTACAGTCCGCTGTCCGGCGTCGCCCCTCTCGCCGTGACCGGGCTGGACTTCGCCGCCGACAGCAGCCTCGTCGGCTCGTCGGCGCTGCCCCGGCTCAGCAGCAGCGCCACCCTGACGGGCACTGTCCCGACTCACCCGGCGACGGGCGAGTGGATGGTTACCTACGTCTGCTTCATCCCGACCCCAGCGGGCGGGGCGGGGCCGACGCAGCTCCTGGAGTTCACGACGACCGGCACGGTCCGACGGGTCACGGTCGCGCTGGAGCCCCCAAACGCGATGCGCCTGACGGGCGTCAACGCGGCCGGCGACGTGGTCCTGAACCTCCCGTTCTCCCCCTTGGAAGAGTTCTTCGATCGGTGGATCCGTCTCGAGGCCATCGCAAAGCCTGCCCCGGCTCCGGGGCAGGTCACGTACCACCTCGGCTACATGAACATCTCCGGCGACGGGTACTTCCTGGGCACCGACATAGCGGCCACTTCTGGGGTCGTCGCATCCGTGCGCACCCGCTTCGATGCCACAGCGGCCGGGTTCAGTGTCGGGCATCTCGGCGTCCTGAGCAGCGACAACACATTGGCCTACGAGTTCGCCGACGATGGATTCCGGGGCGAGGCGGCATCCGGGCGCATCACCCGCCTGTGCGCTGAGGAGGGTGTGCCGCAGACGGTGGACAGCGGGGACACGGTGCCTATGGGTCCGCAGCGGCCCGGGCAGCTGCTGTCGCTGTTGGAGGAGGCGGAGGCCGCGGACGGTGGCCTGCTGCTGGAGCAGGCGACGGCGCTCGCGCTGTCGTACCGGCCGCGGGTGAGCCTGTACAACCAGCGCCCGGCGCTGATGATCAGCTACGAGCAGTTGACGCAGCCGTTCGAACCTGTCGAGGAAGACACCGTACGCAACAGCGTGACCGTGTCCCGGACGGGCGGCTCGTCGGCCACCGTCGAACAGGACACCGGGCCGCTGTCGACTGCGCCGCCGCCGGCGGGGATCGGCTTGTACGAGGAGGCCGTCGCCCTGTCCCTGTTCCATGACGGGCAGTTGGAGCAGATCGCCGCCTGGCGGCTCGCCCAGTCCACGTGGGATGAGTACCGGTATCCGCGGCTGAGGCTGCTGCTCCACCGGTTCCCGGAGCTGGCGCCCGCCGTGTGCATGCTGCGGGAGGGCGACATCATCCGCATCACCAACCTGCCGGACCATCTGCCGCCGGGGCCGCTGGACCTGATGGCCCTGGGCTGGTCGGAGACGTTCGGCGAGTTCGAGTGGGTGGTGGACTTCATGTGCGCCCCGGGCGGTCCGTGGACCGTCGCCGTCGCCGAGGACCCCGCTCTGGGGCGGCCGGATACGGAGGGCTCGTCCCTCAGCGCGCCCGCCTCGGAGACGCAGACGGCTCTGGAGGTGCAGACCGACAGCGGTCCCCGTTGGATCGACTCGGCGGGCTACGGGGCGATGTTCCCCTTCGACCTGGCGATAGCCGGCGAGCACGTGACCGCCACGGCGATCGTCAACCGGGCCGACACCTTCGCGCGCACCCTGTCGGGCACGTGGGGCACGTCGACTTCCGGGCAGGCGTGGATGGAGGTCGGCGGCGCCACCTCCGATCGGACGGTGGCCAGCGGCCGAGGCGTCATCACCCTGGCGGCCAACGCGGGGTCGATCCGCTTCCAGACGATCACGGGGCCGGTCGCGGATGCCGAGGTCCGGGTGCGCATGTCGGTGTCGGCGGTCGCGACCGGGGCCGCTTACATCCCCGGCATAGCCCTGCGCGCCGTCAGCACCTCCGTGTTCTACCGGGCCCGGGTGCACTTCGGCCTCGCAGGCGCCCTGTCGGTGTCCATCACGCGCGGCACGACCCAGGTCGGCTCGGCGCCGGCCCTGCCGTACACGTACACCGCGGGCAGTGAGCTGGAGGTCCACGTGCGGCTCGTCGGGCACACCGTGCAGATGCGCGTGTGGCCCGTCGGCCAGCCGGAGCCCGTCGACTGGACCCACACGGTCACGATCACCACGGACACGATCGAGGCCGGCGAACTCGGCCTCACTGCCTCGGCGTTCAATGGCAACACCAACACGGCGCCCGAGCTGAGGTTCGACGCGTTCGAGATCATCACGCCGCAGCTTGCCACCGTGGTCCGCTCGGCGAACGGCGTCATCAAGGCCCACGCCACCGGGGCGCCTGTGAACCTCGCCCACCCGATGCGCACCGCGCTCTGACCAGAATGGAGGGGTCATGCCGATCCTGGCAGGCCAGATCGTCACCGCGGCCCAGCTTGATCGCCTTCAGCCGACGCCGTACTCAGCGGAGTGCACCGCGGCCCTCACCGGCACGACGTCGTACCAGCCGATTCCCGGGCTCACGATCACCCTCGCGACCGAGACGGCGGGCGCGCGTTTCACGGCGAGCGGCGTGTTCGATTGCAGCGTCACCGTGGTCCACGCGACCAATCTCATGGTCGGAAAGCTCCAGGTCGGCGGCACCGACCAGAGCGGCTTGGCTATCCATGCGATGGATACGCCGGATCGGGACACGGTCGCGATGTCCTGGTCCGGGACCCTGGCCAGTGCGGGGACGCAGACCTTCACGCTGCTCGGCGTGATCAACGGCGCGGGCGGCGGCGGTCAGTTCCATCTCCACTCGCGCTTGGAGGTCGTGATCTACGAGGTCACCTGACCCCTCCCTCGCCCTCACCCCAACGCCCCTCGCCGCCTTGGCCGGGGGCTTTCTTGTGCGCCCTGGAGGCTCCCGTGCCGCTTGTCACCCGCGCCCAACTGGGCTGGCCTGCCTCTGCGGCAGCCGCCCAGACGTCCACCCGAGGCGTGAAGATCCACTACGAAGGAACGGCGGTCTCGACCAAGCTCGCCGACGACCACCAACTGTGCCTCGCCGAGTGGAAGAACATCCGCCGCGCGCACCTCGCCGACAAGACGCAGGGCTACAGCGACGTGGCGTACAACTACGCCGCCTGCGTCCACGGCTACCTGCTGGAGGGCCGCGGGCTGCGGCGCCGGACCGGCGCCAACGGCAACGCCCAGTTGAATCGCGACCACTTCGCGATCGTCGCGCTCATCGGCTCCAAGGGGCTCACCCAGCCCACGGACGCCCTGCTGCACGCGCTCCGCGACGGCATCGAGCTGCTGCGCGAGCACGGCGCCGGCTTGGAAGTCCGCGGGCACCGGGACGGGTACGCGACCGCGTGCCCGGGGGATGCGCTGTACGACTGGGTGGAGCGCGGCGCCCCGCGGCCCGGCGGCTCCGATCCGGTGCCGCCCGCGAAGCCCGGGACGCGACCGCCCGCGAAACCCGTCGTCGACCTGTCCCGGCTGATCGCCGCCGCGAAGTCGGACCCGCCGCGGCGCGGGACCCCGGTGTCGTACTACGGCACCAAGACCGTGGAGACCGCGCTGGTGGCCGAGAAGCTACTCGCCCGCGAGCTGGCGGACGGCCACTACGGCACCGCCACGGTGCGCGCGTACGCGGCGTGGCAGCGGCGCTGCGGCTACGCCGGCAAGGACGCCGACGGCATCCCCGGCGCCGAGTCCCTGAAGAAGCTGGGCGCCAAGCGCGGCTTCACCATCACCCCCTGAAGAACGGAGAACCCCCCATGTCTCGACTCGTCCTCGACACGATCGAACGCACCGCCGGCACGTACGTCGTCGCCCTCCTCGGGCTGCTGCTCGCCGACGGCTTCGACCTCACCGACCTGTCCGCGCTCAAGGCCGCGGCGATCGCGGCCATTCCGGCGGGCCTGTCGGTGCTGAAGGCCGCCGTCGGCTCGCTGATCGGCGATCAGGCGACGGTCGGTTGGATACCGCGGAGTCGCCGGTGACTCCCGAGCAGACGACGCAGGTCGCGGTCGAGCTGGCGGAGGTGAAGGGCGAGATTCGTACGGGCTTTGCCGAGCTGAACGGTCGGCTGGATCTGGCGCTCCAGCGTACGGGCCAGTCGGAGGCCGATATCGCGGCGCTGGAGCAGCGGGTGGAGGCTCTGGAGCGGGCGCGTTGGCCGCTGCCGTCGATGGCGGCGTTGACCGCGCTGGGTGCGCTCGCTGTTGCGCTGTGGCAGAGCGTCGGCCGGTGAAAGAGGAAACGGGAAACCCCTGTTGGCGCGTGGTGGCGCGGTGCACGCTGGCCGCATGACTCCCTTACTGCGGGTCGTGTCCTTCGGGTACGGCCACGCCGCTCCACCGTTGGCGGACATCACCCTTGACCTGCGGCGGGCGCTGCGGAATCCGCATCATGACCCGGCTATGAGGCAGATGACCGGGCTCGACGACCGCGTGTACCAGCATGTCCTCGCTACCCCTGGAGCCTGGCAGCTCGCTGCTCAGACCACGCTCGCGGCGCACATACTCCTGACGGAGTCTGGCGCCCCGATGCTCACGGTCGCGGCGGGCTGTGTGGGCGGCCGGCATCGTGCGGTTGTGATGGCGCGGGAGATTCAGAAGCTGGCGTTGCTGTACGTCGAAGCGTCGGGGTACGAGGTGGAGCTGGTGCACCGAGACGTCCACCGGCCAGTGCTGCCGTCGTCCGTCCACAGCTGAACAACTGCCCCGTCCGCCCCCTTCGTGGGAGCGCGGCGGGGGCTGCTTCGTGCGTTCAAGGGGACGACTGGGGGACGACTGAGACGTGTGGGGGACGACTGGGGGACGCGTCCCGAACCGTGAGGCGTCCCCTCGCTGCCCCGCTCCCACCAGGACAAAGGGCGATTCAGACGCCATGGGGGACGCGGGGGACGACTCTTACCCCCTTCTTCTCTGTCCTGATGAGGAAGGAGAGGAGAGGGATAGAGAGGAAGCCGGAAACAGCGTCCCCTGCGTCCCCACCGTCCCCCGGGTGGGGGTGAATCTTCGCGTTCTCCCTGCGCCCGCGGGGCCGGCGGTGCTACGTTCCTGGTGTGCCAACCGCTGGGCAACTGGCGGGCGGTGCCTCATCAGCCCTGGAGGGCGCGGCCTCGGCCGCATCACGTCCCCCGTTTCGACGGAGGCGTCATCATCATCCCTTGAGGGATCGCAACAGTGCGGTGGCCTTTCAGTTTTCCGCTTCCGCTTGTTCTTCCGGAGCTGGTGAGGGTTCCGGCGTTCACCTTCCTGGTGGGCGCCGGTTCCTGCTCCGGGCCCTTCGAGCCCACAGGAGCCGACGATGAGCACGATGTACCTCATATCCGCCGCCCCCGGTGACCTGGTCCCGGGCCGCGAGCTGGCCGACCCGGAGTGCCCGGAGGTGCCCGGGTTGCTGGACCGTCCGGAGATAGCTGCGTGGCTGGCGCAGGTCGGCTACGGCCCCGACGCTCCGGACGAGTTGGTCTACCTGCTGGCCGAGGGCGACGCTGGTGCTGTGCCCGCAGGGTTCGAATACCTTGCCGTGTCGGTCTGAACGCTGATCGGCTACCCCGCTCGCCCCCTCCCCACCCGTGGGGAGGGGGCGGCTTTGTCACGTGCTGGGGAGCCGTCGGGCGAGCCGCTCCCAGAGGATGGCGGCGGCCATGGCGGTGTCGCCGTCGGTGTCGGGCAACTCTGCCAGGTGTCGGAGCAGAGCGATCGCGGCTTGTGCTTCCGCCGCGGTTCGGCGTCCGACTCGTCGGGGAGCTGGGCGAGGTCGAGGTCCATGCTGGTGCAACGCGCGGCCCGGCGGGCGGACACGGGGCGGGTGGCTGCGCTACCGTGGTCGGCACCCCGCCGCTGCGGGGGTGTTCCGTGTTTCCGTCTCAGAGTGGATTCGTCCCTGCCGTTGCGGGGTTGCCGGGGGCGGTGCGGTCTAGGACTCGCGTCATCTGCTCGGCTACCTCCATCTGCTGCTCGGCGTGGTCGGGGTGGGTGTCGGCGAGCATCCCAGCTGAGAACGCGATCCATTTTTTGGCCGTGGTTAGAGCGTCGCGGAGGTCGGCGATGTGCTGGTCTCGCGGATCGGGTGCGGTCATGGCGGGAGGCTACCCGGCGGGGTGCCGCACCCGCTGCTTCAGCTCGCGCTCGACCTCGTACCGTCCCTGCCCGGTGGCGGCGGCGTGCGCCGTGATGCCGGCCTGCACCGCGGCGGCGGTCTCCACGGTGAGCCGGCCGGCGCGGATCTCCTCCCAGGCGGTTCGCTCCAGCGCGATCAGTTCGTCCGTGAGTTCGATATCAGCCACGGACCGAGATCCTACGCCTCGTAGGCTGGCGCCATGATCCGAGCAGTGGTGTTCGACATCGGTGAGACCTTGGTGCGCGACGACCGATACTGGGGCGGCTGGGCGGACTGGCTGGATGTACCCCGGCACACGCTGTCCGCGCTGGTCGGCGCAGTCGTTGCGCAGGGACGGGACAACGCGGACGCACTGCGGCTCGTGCGACCTGGCCTCGATGTGCCCGCGGAGTACGCGGTACGGGAGGCCGCCGGCCGCGGCGAGGTCGTCGAGGAGCCGGATCTGTACGACGATGTGCGGCCCGCGCTCGCTGCTCTGCGCGAGCTGGGCGTTCGCGTGGTCGTGGCCGGCAACCAGACCGCCCGCGCCGGCGAGCTGCTGCGCGCTCTCGACCTGCCGGCCGACGTGGTCGCGGTGTCTGGAGACTGGGGTGTCGCCAAGCCGTCCCACCAGTTCTTCGAACGGGCCGTTGCCCTCGCGGAGGCGGCACCGGCGCAGACGGTCTACGTGGGTGACCATCCGGCGAACGACGTCGCTCCCGCCGCCGCGTACGGCCTTCGCACCGCGCACCTGCGGCGCGGCCCGTGGGGCTTCTACTGGGCGGACGACGCCCAGGTGCGAGCGGTGGCGGACTGGTCGATCGACAGCCTGCACGATCTGGTCCCGATCATCTCAGCCAACCGGGAACGGTGAACGGCCCCACCGACGGGTGTCAGCAAGGCCGTTCCTGTACCCGGATAGTGACAGCGCGGGTACTTTCGAAGTGTCGAGCTTCGAATGGAGACCATTATGCCCGCGCCCAGTGCGCGCGAGGTAGGGCTTCGCGTTGCCTACCAACGCAGTGTGTCCCGGCCTCGAATGACGCAGCAGCAACTTGCCGATCGGGCAGGTGTCCACGTCGGCACGCTCCGAAAGATCGAGCGGGGCGCCCGCGGTGCCGGCGATGCCGTGCTCACGGCGATCGCGGACGCGCTCGGGATCGACGTCTCGGTACTGCTCGGCGCGCACGATCGCAGCGCCGGCCGGGTGAGAGCTGCACTGCCTGGGCTCTCGGCGGTGATTGCGACGTACGACATGCCCGACGATGGCCCGGTACGACCGCTGTCAGAGTTGCGGTCCGCCGTTGAGGCTGCGGAGCGGAAGCGCCTGAACGCCCAGTACGTGAGCATCGCCGAGTCGGCCGCGTCGCTCCTCGGTGAGCTGTTCCGCGCGTTCGACCAGTCCGCCGACGAAGGCCGTCCCGCGGTCGCACGCCTCCTCGTCTCCGCCCTGCGCACCGCAGATGCTGCCGCCTACAAGTACGGCGCGCACGACCTGTCCGCGCGCCTCATCGACCTGATGCGGTGGTCCGCTCCTCACGCAGGGGATCAGGTGGTGGGCGCGACGGTCGCGTACGTGCGCACGGAGACGTACTTCGCAGCCCGCGCGCACGATGCGGGCCTCCGCGCGTTGGAGGTAGCCATGGACCGGGTGCCGGCGCCGAGTACGCCGGCGACGTCGGCTGCACTGGGCGCGCTCCACATGCGCGCCGCGGTGATCGCGGGGCGCACGCGATGTGCCGCCGCTGCCCATCACCACCTCGCCGAGGCTGAGCGGCTGTCTGAGGATGTTGAGGAGGGCACCTATGGGGGGACCGCGTTCGGCCCGGAGTCGGTGCGCATCCACGCGGTGTCCGTTGCGGTCAGCCTCGGCGGTGACCACACCGCCGCCGCGCTGGACGTGGCCCGCCAGTGGAAGCCAGCGCTGACCCTTCCTGCCGAAAGGAGGAGCGGCTTCTACATCGAGCTGGCGCGCGCGCAGCTCTGGTCGGGGCGCCCGGACGACGCGTACGAATCGTTGAAGGTCGCGCGCCACATCGCGCCGCTGCATGCTCGCGAGCATCCGTGGGTGCGTGAGGACGTCGCGAAGATCCGCCGCATCCGGCGGGCGGACGTCGAAGACTTGTCGTCCTTCGCCGAGTGGTGCCACGCGGGAGACGCCTGAGCCGAGTGACCCACCTTGGGTCACTTGTGGGGTACCTGCGGCTTCATCATCGCTCTCAACCGCGAAAGGTTGGGAGACCCCTCCATGGTGCACTCGCCACCGATCGAACCGGCGCTGGTGCTCACCGGCACCGTGAGCTTGGCCCGGCTGCACGGCGCGGCATGCTGGCATTGCGGTGCCGCGTCCCGCCCGATGGAGCCCGTAGGGCTGGTGCGCTTCGAAGCTGATCAGCGCGTGTGGGAGGTCCGCTCCTGCGGCTGCCGCCCTGGTCCCCTTGTCTTCGCGTTGCCCTCCGAGGCCGCGCCGGCGATGACGATGCGGGTGTACCGGGTCGCCCCCGACGGGACGCGCGGCCCGGTCGAGCGGGAGGTCAACGTCCGGGCAACGGAGGACACCGTGCCCGAGCCCATGAAGTTCCCGCCGTGCTCCTGCCCCCGCTGCGTACGGAGGCCGCGGTGACCCGCGCTCCCCTCCCGGACGGCCACGTCAGCATGGTCGACATCGCCCGGGACGCCGACCTCGCGCGAGCACTCGCCCGCCAGGACCCGACCGGCCCCCGGGCCACGGCGGTCCGCGCCCGGCTCCGCAGGTACATCCTGCTCGTGATCGACGAGGCTGAGGCGTACGGCCGCGGCCTGCCCGACGATCGGCGCCGCGACATCGTCCTCCACGACATCGACCTCGCCCGGCAGGCTGCGGCGCTCCAGCCCGGCGAGGCGGACCCTGTGGTCGCCCTCCGGATGCTGGCCGAGTCGGCGCGCAGGACCACCGCCTACACCAGGGGCAACACCCAATGAGGCGCGCAGCGGGCACCGTACGCCCCCCGCTACGCTGCGGGCGAGATGACCGATTTCGCCGACGAGGCCCGCTCCCGGGTGGCGCGCTTACTGCGCATGGCCGACACGATGGATGCCCGGCTGCGGGCCCGGATCGTGGACTACGTGGCCAGCACGCCGGACCCGCCCCTGATGGGGCCGCAGGGCATCCGCACCCGCGGTTGCCCGAAGTGCCGGGCCACGATGTGGCTGCAACCTGGCCTGTGGATCTGCGCCGTCTGTGGGCGCATGGAGGACGAGTGAATACCCCGGAATGCCCCCGCTGCGACCGGCTCATGGAGCTGGCAGCGGGGTGGTTGCAGTGCCCGAAGTGTCACCGCGTGGCACGGCCCGGGGACACGAGGGCCCAGATCGACGACGACGAGCACCAACTGAAGCGCGTGCTCGCCATGATCGACGAGGCCACCAGCCCGGCAGCACGCCAGGCGACGTACGAGCGTCGCGTCATCGAAGAAATGGAGGCCCAGATGGGACAGCGGATCGAGACGCGCGGGTGCAGCAGGTGCGGGGGCACGATGTACCGCACGGTGGACGTGGATGAGAACGGGAACCCCACGTCGTACCCGCAGTACGTGTGCAGCAATGGAGCCTGCGGCAACGTCGAGGGCTAACCCCCGAACCGCCCCGGCCCTGCGTTTCCGCTCCCCTGCGGCAGGGCCGGGGCCCTACTCGCCCGCGTCGTCAGCGACGAGGACCGCCAGCGGGACGTCGAGCGCGCGGGCGATCCGCAGGAGGCGTCCGTACGGGGGGTCGCTGGTGCCGGCCTCGATGCGCTGGAGGGTCCGGCGGTCGATACCGGCCATCTCCGCGAAAACCTCTTGAGTGTGCCCGGCGTAGAGACGTGCTGCCCGGATGCGATCGCCGAGCCGTTGGCGGCTGTCGCTGATCCAGGCGGGGGTCTCGGGCACTCGACAAACTGTTTGACCTGCACGATTGTTTGTCAGCGTCAGTCATGTCGCTTTTTGTGATCATGGCTCCACGATCGGCCGCCCGTTCTCCGAGCACCCCCGGAGGGCGGGCGGCCTTCTGCGTGCTCGGGCCGAGCGTCCGGGTGGGAGAAGTGGGAGACGACTGGGAGATGATCATGGAGAGTAGATGCACAGCATTGCTAGCTACTGCTAGATACAGCCAGAGTTGGGCATCATGGGAGCGCAGGTCAGCGACATATCCGCAGGTCACGCCGATCCGGCTCGGGCAAGGCAGGCAATCGACAAGATCTTCTGGGAGACCAAGCAGGGCTGACGCCCCTTGCGCTCCTGGAGACCAGGTCAGAGCGAGCACACCAGTGGCCCGACCGCGGGGATTCCTTTCCGGCGGTCGGGCCACTGCGCGTCTGAAGATCCTTCGTCCGCGAACGGTCCTTCCCGACGCCTTCGGCGACGGGCGTCAATCCGAGACGCACGTCCCACGCGCGCGCCTGCGCGGACCGGACGAACTCGGACACCTCGAAGACGGGCAGCGCTAGGCGCTGGTCAGAGGCAAGGGATGAGGTAGACGCGGGCGAAGTGCGTACCGATGTGCGCTTCGTGGAGGTGGCCAGATACGGCTCGGTCCCCCTGGACCGCCATGACCGCGTGGACGTGGGCGAAGCCGTTACGGATCTCGCCGGTGCCCGTCATCTCGGCAGGTAGCTCGTACTTCGTGATGTCGTCCTTCAGCGCGTCGCCTTCGGGCATGGTGGAGACCGTGAAGCGGTCGGCGGCCCCGATGAGCGACACAATCGCCGCGTCCGTCACACCGGCCTTCGCCGCCTGCCGGTTCACCGACTCCATGAGTTCTTCGTTCTTGACCTCGAAAACCAGCACGTCAGCTCCATCCGATCATGGGTGAGAGTTCTCGCAGCATGACGGATGAGCACCAACGCGCACCAGCGTCCCTTGGATTGACCGCTTCCTGCGCGAAGCGCCCAGCAAGGAACGGGGCCTGTGAGGCGTAGGCACCTGGGGTCGTGACGATGCGCCCGGCCGTCGTCCAGTCGACCGCGCACACCCTTGACGTCACCGCGGTCATGTAGAGGTGCCGGACCTCGTCGTCATGAGTGAGGACGTCCGTGACTTTCGCTGCATGGTCCTGGCTAGGGAGTTTGGCCAGGATGCCCGCAGCGTTCACGCGCAGGACGGACGTTCCCGCGTCCCGCATCCACCGCGTGAGGTGCGACACCGACGCCCTGTCGGCCATGGAAGCGATCACGATGTCAGTGCCGTGTGTTGTCTGGGACAGCGCCAAGGGCCCCGAGTCCCGACCCGCGATGCTCGCCACCATCTGTGAGGCGATATGCCCATGCGCGGCGACGAGGGCCGAAAGGCCAATGAAGTTTCGTCGGTTCACGTGATCGAGCGTAGCTTCACTCTTCAAGTTCTCGATAGGCACGTTGAAGACGTGCGCTAGTTGGCGAAGCCAGTGATCGCCGGGGATCACTTTTCCCGCTTCCCACCTTTTGACTGCGTCCCGTCCGGGCGCGCCGTTGGGTTCGCCAGCGGCAATGGAGAGTTGGTCAGCCAGCTTGTTCTGAGTCCAGCCTCTGGCACCGCGCAGATCACGGATGAGCTGTCCGATCGGCATGGAGCACATGATGCCCCTCCGTATGCCCCTCCACGGCGCTCTCCGCGGAGATAGACCTGTACGTGTGCAATCGGGTCTCGACTCGGCCACCCGCTCCGATTCTGCTTCACGGCCGCCCATCGAGTTCCGACCCGCTACAAGAAGGCCCCCGCAGCCGGTGAGACGACTCGGGGGTGTGGACGACTGGATGGAGTCGACGCGATGCATCGTACTGACGGCCGCAGATCTTCGGGGAGTTTCCCACCAGGCGCCGAACTCAACCCAGCGTCCGAGCGCGCAGTAGTTGAACGACCCGACGAGGGACGGGCCGCGATGACGATGCGGGTGTATCGCGTGGGTTCGGATGGGACGCGGTGGCCGGTGGAGCGGGAGGTCAGCGTCCGGGCGTCGGACGACATCGTCCCGGAACCGATGAAGTTCCCGCCGTGCTCGTGTCCGCGTTGTACTCGGGGTGCTCGGTGAGCCTGCGCGTGAGCCTGGTGGATGTCACCCGGGACGTACGCCTCGCGGGTGCCGTGTGCCTGACTCAGCCGCCGAACGACGCCGTCGAAGCACTCCGGGGCCGACTGCGGGCCCACATCACCATGCTGGCGGAGCCCGCTGAGGAGTACGGGCGCAGCCTCAGCGGGGAGTGGTACGGGCAGCACGTCCTCACCTGCGTCGCGAGTGCGCGGAAGGCCGCGGCCGGGGTCGAGCCCGGAATTCGGATCGATGAAGAGCTGCTGCTCTTGGCCGAGTTCATCAAGACCTTGCTCATGTACACGGGGCGCAAGCCACGGCACAGCGCTTGATCTCCGTGTGCCGGCGCACGGGCAAGGGGCCATCGCGTCGGCACACGGGTCCAACCGGCCCCGGCCCTTCTTTCCGATCCCCCGCGACAGGGCCGGGGCCACCCACCCACAGGAGCACCACATGCTCACCCTGATCCCCGTCAGCGCCGCCAAGCTGACCGCGACCGACGTCACGACATGCGAGGCATGCTGGCGCCAACCCGTCACCACGACCCGCACCGCACCCGGCATCCGCGACCTGCTGTGCGACACCTGCGCCACAGAAGGCAATCCGGTACGCGTCGAACTCTTCCCGCCCCTCGGGATCTACCGCCTCACCGAACGCCGAATCGAAGCCGGCAAACACGGCAAGCCAACCCCACAGATGCCACCCGACCCAGGCCCACACCCACCACGACCAGCACCGACCCCGACGCCCGGCGTACCCCCGGTGTAGCGGACGGCCAGGCGTCCTCGTGGATCAGTCAGCCAGAGCGCCCAAGTCCCCTCGCAGGACGGCGCGGGCCTCGTCGGTCGTGTCCCGGTGCGCCTGCCTGGCAGTTTGGGATTCCGGCGTCGGCACGGTGGCGCCGGAGGCGAGCACTTCATGGATCCCGCGCAGCGTGACGTATGCGGCGTCGATCGTCGACGTCACCTCGCGGGATGCCGTGAGGGCCAGCCGCTCGCGCGCCCCGTCGCACCCCGAATGCAGGAACGCCTGCCGGATCCTGACCGCTCGCACCTGTGCGTTCGGATGGTCTTCGTCCGCCGCCGACCGCATGGCCTCGTGCGCCGTCCGGAAGGCGACGAGGCAGTCCGCGTACAGGTTCCGGCGGTCCTGGAGCCCGCTGTCCCTGGCGGTGCGCCGCCAACGCACGTGTTCGCCGACCAAGGTGGCCCCCACTCCGAGGACCGCCCCGAGTCCCGTACCGACCAGACTCGCCCACTCCACGCCACCGGATGGTGCCATGCGGGCGCGCAGTACATAACCCTCCTCACAAGCCACCTCCGGGTGAAGCCAAGGGCGAAGGCGCAGGTGGGCCAGCACAAGGGTGGGAGGGTGGGGGGACTTCGCGGCGCGCCAGCAAGGAGCAGACGCATGCAGTGGACCGTTCACGGCGAACGGCAGATCTACGCCAACCTCTGGGTCAATCTCTGGCTCGCGGACGTGCAGCAGCCGGACGGCCTCCGGTTCGAGCACCACGTCGTCCGGATGCGGCACCTCGCGGTCGCCGCCGTCGTGGACGACCGGAAGCGGGTGCTGATGATGTGGCGCCACCGGTTCGTGACGGACACCTGGGGCTGGGAGTTGCCCATGGGGCTGATCGAGGAGGGCGAGTCGCCGGAGGAGACCGCGGCGCGGGAGGTGGAGGAGGAGACCGGCTGGCGGGTGGAGGCGCTGAAGCCGCTGCTGTACGCGCAGCCCGCGAACGGCATCACGGACTCGGAGCACCACTTCTTCCGCGCCGACGGCGCCACGTACACCGGCCCGCCCGTCGAGGTGAACGAGGCCGACCGCATCGAGTGGATCCCGCTCGCGGAGGTCCGGGGGATGATCGACCGCCGCGAGATCGTCAGCGGCGCCAGCCTGAACGCGCTGCTGTACGTCCTCCTCGACGAGGCGACGGCGGGGCCGCGGACTTAAGGGGCCCGTTTACGCGGCCGGCACCGCGAGCAGCGGGCTGCCGTGGTGGCGTAGCCACTGGCGGTACGCCGCGGCGCCAGCGGCGACTTCCCGGTACGCCTCCGCCAGGTCCACGTACGCCCCCTCGGCCACCTCCTGCGCGCCGGCGCGGGAGCACAGCAGCAGCCGTACGGCCAGGGGGTCGCCGCGCAGGGGGCGGATCGCCATGTCGCCACGCGGGTCGGAGGTGGGCTGGCAGGGGGCGACGGCCTCGCCGACGGCGATCAGCGCGGCGGCGGTGTGGTAGTCGCCGTGCAGCAGCGGCGGGTCGATGCCGGCGGCGAACAGCACCCGGCGCACGCCCTCCCACTCGCCGTCCACCGTGGGGTCGACGATCCAGCGGTCGTCGGCCAGGTCGGCGAGTTCCACGACGGCGGCGTCGGCGGCCGGGTGGTGGCGCGCCATGGAGACGAACTGCGGTTCCCGTTCCACCAGGACGCGTACGGACAGCCCCTCGGGCAGCACCAGCGGGCAGCCCTCCACCTCATGCACGAAGGCGACGTCGAGCTGTCCGGCCGCGACCAGCTTGAGCAGGGAGTTCGGCGAGACGTCCACGTGCAGGGAGATGTCGGTGCCGGGCAGTCGGCGGCGCAACCTGCCGAGCCAGCCGGGCAGGGCGCGGCTCGCGGTGGAGCCGATCCGCAGCCGGGGTCCGCCCGCCCGCGCGGCGGCCGACTTGGCCTCGGCCACCAGGGCGCTCATCTCGGCCAGCAGGGGGCGCGCCCGGCTCAGCACGGCGCGTCCCACGGGGGTGGGCCGGCAGCCGGAGCGCTCGCGCGCGAAGAGCTCGGTGCCGAGGGAGTTCTCGATGCGGCGGAGTTGGGTCGTCAGCGACGGCTGGCTGACACCGAGTTGCCGGGCCGCCTTGTGCAGGCTGCCGGCATCCGCGATGGCGCACAGGGCGCGGAGGTGTCTCACCTCTAGCTCCATGGTTGGAGAGTAGGACCGCGCCAACTGCCGCACCAGACGCATAGTCCGGGCACAGCGGGACGGATGAGGACGACACCGCCCGAGAAAACGGAACCCTCAAACCCGGATTGATGACATGAGCATGCAACAACCGGACAACCGGGACGCCCCGGGTGATGCGTCGGCGTTATCGGGGGTTGGCATCATCCCAACCAGGGGTGGTTCCCCGAAACTCGGCCGTACCGAACCGCTCAACGGACGAGTAGGAGCCCCCCATGCGTCACCCCCGAACCGTCCTCGCCACCGCACTCGGCATCGGACTCGCCGCCGCGCTCGCCACCCCGGCGACCGCAGCCACCGCCCCCGTCGCGTCCACCGCACCCGCGGCCAGCACCGCCGCTGCCGCCGCCGGCTGGGCCGCGTACGAGAAGTCCGGCGAGGACGCCCGGGCGACCGAGGCGTTCATCCAGGCCGTACAGAAGGCCGTCGCCGAGAAGCGCGCCGCCAACCCGGACGCGCGCGTCGTGACGGTCAACTACAGTGCGGCCGGCGCGCCGTCCTTCCGCAGCCAGATAGCCCGCAGCACCCAGGTGTGGAACAGCACCGTCACCAACGTGCAGCTGCGCGAGGGCGGCAGCCCCAGCTTCACCTACCGCGAGGGCAACGACCCGCGCGGCTCGTACGCCAGCACCGACGGCCACGGCCGCGGCTACATCTTCCTCGACTACCGCCAGAACCAGACCTACAACTCCAACCGCGTCACCTCGCACGAGACCGGGCACGTCCTCGGCCTGCGCGACAACTACAGGGGCCCGTGCAGCGAATTGATGTCGGGCGGCGGCCCCGGCCCGTCCTGTCAGAACGACACCCCGAACAGCGCCGAGCGTTCCCGGGTCAACCAGCTCTGGGCCAACGGCTGATGAGCTGACCGGCCCTCAGCCCCGGGACTGAAGGGCAAAGGAGGGGCGTCCCGCCGAAACCATCGGCGGGGCGCCCCTCTCCCGTAGCTCTTCCAACGCGCGCCCGGCGCGCTCCGCGTCAGGCGTCCGCCGGCGTGAGCACCCCCAGCTCCGCACCGTGCGGCAACAGCCGCTGGAGCCGGTCGAGCGCGTCGTCGAAGTCGCCCCCGGCCACCCCGGCCTCGAACGCGGCCCCGCCGTAGTGCAGCGTCAGGTTCAGGTCGGCCCGGTCCAACGAGCCGTCGGGGCGCGGCTCGCCGAGCGTCAACAGACAGCTGAGCGTGGCCCGCTGGACCGCGCCCTCGGCATGGACGGGGAGCGGCATGTCCCACTCCAGTACGCAGGACGAGAGCAGCCCCTCGGCCCCTATGGCCTCCAGCGCGGCAAATGTCGCACCCTCGTACTCAACACCCCTGATGCGCGTGCACAGTTGACGTCCGCGCGCCGCGATCGTGACGGCTTCCGCGCCCCGCCGATCCCGGTACCAGCCCGCCCAGACTTCAGTCGACTCCGATGACATGGCGCGGACTGTAGCGCTACGGCGGACGGGGGCGTACATCAGGGATGCCTGAACGGCGCGTTCGGCCCCGGCAACGTTCCGGAACCGTTCGGTCCGGGCCCGTCCCCAGCCGGATGCGGAGGTGAACTCCGGGTGCGGTCAGGCCGTGCCGACGGAGGTGTCGGGGCCCGCGCCCGGCGGCTTGCGGGAGCCCGCAGCGCCCGCAGAACCCTCCGCGCCGGCGGCGCCCCCGGCGCCTTCCGCGCCCTCGATCTCCTCGGGCGGCACGTACCGCTCGCACGCACGGTGGTGGCAGGGGCCGGGCCCCCAGAAGGGGACGAACGCCCCGAGGGTCTTGCGTCGCTTGATGACGGTACCGACAGGCCGGCCGCACGCCGGGCACCGGAACTTCGCCTGCGGGCTCCGGAGCTCCACCTGCGGGCTGCGGACGGTCCGACGTCCATGGCTGCCCATGACCCCAGGATAGAGCGGGGTACGGGGAGCGGGCAGCCCGGCGGTGCGCCCCGTTCGCCCACTCGGGTCGCCCCCCGGGCCGCCGGCCCCGCCCGCGTCGCTCAGCGGTTGCGGCGCGTGACGAACTCCGCCAGCGCCAGCAGATCGCCCGCCGCCGCCAGGTCCGGCACGGCCCGCGACAGCTCGTGGACCGCCCGCGCCATCCGGTCCGACGCCTGCTCCTGCGCCCAGTCACGGCCGCCGGCCCGGTCGACGGCGTCCGCCGCGCGCGCCACCGCCGCCCCGGTCAGGGGCCCCCGGTACAGCTCCGCCAGCTCCGCGCCCGCCGGCGTACCGGAGGTGAGCGCGGCCACCACCGGCAGGGACTTCTTGTGCGCGGCGAGGTCGGCGCCGGCCGGTTTGCCGGTGCGCCCCGGATCGCCCCAGATCCCGATCAGGTCGTCGATGAGCTGGAAGGCGAGCCCGGCCTCGCGCCCGAAGGCATCCATGGCCGCGGCCTCCTCCGGCCCCGCGCCGGCGTACAGCGCCCCGATCGCGCAGGAGCACCCCAGCAGCGCGCCCGTCTTCGCGGTCGCCATGGTCAGGCACTCGTCGAGCAGGACCTCCTCGGGGGCGCGCTCCTCGAAGGCGCAGTCCGCCTGCTGGCCCGCGCACAGCTCGATCACGCAGGCCGCCAGCCGGTCCGCGGCCTCGACCGCCGCCGGGTGGGCGTCCGCGGCCAGCAGTCGGTGCGCGAGGGCGAGCACCGCGTCACCGGTGACGATGGCGTCCGCGGTGCCGAAGACGGCCCAGGCGGTGGCGCGGTGCCTGCGGGTCGCGTCCTCGTCGATCACGTCGTCGTGGAGCAGGGTGAAGTTGTGGACCAGTTCCACGGCCGCCGCGGCCCCGACCGCGGGCTCCGCCGGCCCGCCGAACGCGTCCGCCGCGGCCAGGACCAGGGCCGGCCTGATCGCCTTGCCCGCCAAACCCGCACCGGGCGCGGCGGGCGCGCCGGCCCCGGGCTCGTGGTCCTCCCAACCGAAGTGGTACGCCGCGACCCGCCGCAGCGAGCGGGGCAGCGTCCCCACGGCCGCCCGCAGCCGCGGGTCGACCAGTTCACGGGTGCGTTCCAGCAGGGCCGCGGCCTCCCGGGCCCCGACGGCCTCCGACATGGTCAATGAGCGGTCCTTTCCCCGGTGGATCGACGACCCGCTTGCCCCTCGGCGCTCAGCCCCACCGGCCCACCTCCACGTTCTCCAGCACCCCCAGCGCGTCCGGCACCAAGATCGCCGCGGAGTAGTACGCCGTGACCAGGTACGAGATGATCGCCTGCTCGTCGATGCCCATAAAGCGCACGGAGAGGGCGGGCTCGATCTCGTCCGGGATGCCGATCTGGTGCAGCCCGACCACGCCCTGCTCGGACTCGCCCGTCCGCATGCACAGGATGGACGTCGTCCCGGACCCGGTGATGGGGATCTTGTTGCACGGGTAGATCGGCACCCCGCGCCAGGACGGCAGGTGGTGCCCGCCGACCTCCACGGTCTGCGGCACCAGCCCGCGGCTGTTGCACTCGCGCCCGAACGCGGCGATGGCCCGCGGGTGGGCGAGGAACAGCCGCGACCCGCGCCGGCGGGAGAGCAGTTCGTCCAGGTCGTCGGGGGTCGGTGCGCCCGCGTGCGGCTGGATCCGCTGCCCGTGGTCGCAGTTCGCCAGGAGGCCGAACTCCCGGTTGTTGACCAGCTCGTCCTCCTGGCGCTCCCGCAGCGCCTGAACCGTCAGCCGCAACTGCTGCTCGGTCTGGTTCATGGGCTGGCTGAAGAGGTCGGCCACCCGGCTGTGGACCTTCAGCACGGTCTGGGCGACGCTCAGTTCGTACTCGCGCGGCGACGCCTCGTAGTCCACGAAGGTGTGCGGCACGACCGCCTCGCCGACGTGGCCCGCGGACAGGTCGATCGCGGCTTCGCCGTGCTTGTTCGTCCGCTGCCTCGGCACGGCGGCGAAGGCGGCCAGGTGCGCGGCGAGCGACTCCACCCGGTCCGCGAGGCCCAGCACGTCGGCCCGGCTCAGCTCCAGGACGGTGCAGGCGGTGGCCGCCCGGACGGAGTGGTCCCAGGTGGCGTCGGCGGCGACGAGCGCGCCCTCGCCGAAGTACGCGCCGTCGGCGAGCGCGTCGAGCACCGCCTCGTCCCCGTACGGCCCGGAGCCGACCCGCTCGACCCGGCCGTGGGCCAGCAGGAAGACCCGGTTCGTCGGTGTCCCGGCGGCGGCGATGACCTGCCCGGCCGCGTACTCCCGCTGCACGCAGCGGCCGGCCAGCTCGGCGAGCGCGCTCTCGTCCCCGTACTCCCGCAGGGCCGGCAGCTCGCCCAGCTCGGCGGGGACGACGGCGACCCGGTCACCGGTCTGCACGAAGGTCACCCGGCCGTCGCCCACCGCGTACGTCAAGCGACGGTTGACCCGGTAGGTGCCGCCCTGGACCTCCACCCACGGCAGCGTCCGCAGCAGCCACCGGGAGGTGATCTCCTGCATCTGCGGCACGGACTTGGTGGTGGTCGCCAGGTTCCGCGCGGCGGCCGTACCGAGGCTCTGCTGCTCCGGCGCCCGCGGCTCGCGGACCTCGTCGCCCGCAGCGCCGACGAAACCGCCCGAACCAACCGAACCAACGGACATAGGACTTCCTCTCGATCTTGCGTGACAGCCGCAGGACACACCGCCGCCCCGGGACCCGAAGACTCCCGGCGAGCGCCGCCTGACCTGCGTGGAGAGAGCGTTTCAGCGCATGAAGTGCCGGCGCCATTACACGAATTGATGGGACTGGATCAGCTCCGGCGGGGCATATCCCGCGGAATTTGGCAATCCGCCAGGTGGGGTGATCAGAGCTGACCGGATCGGATCGCACACGTTCCGAACAGCCGGCGGGGCCGTCCGGCCGGGGTAGGTAGGCCGATACGGAATTCTCCGTACCTCATCCCCAACCTCTTGTCCCGACCCATCCCCAAAAACCCCTCCTCTCCTCGTACCTCCAGGGAGTCGCCATGTCCTCACCCATGTCCGCCAGCCGGTTCCTCGAAGCGCTGCAGGACGAAGGGCTCAGGGTCGTCCAGGTCGGTGAGTGGCGCACGCACAACCGCAACCACAAGGGCCCCTGGGGGCCGGTGCACGGCGTGATGATCCACCACACGGTCACGAAGGGGACGGCCCTGACGGTCGCCCTGTGCCGGGACGGCCGCCCCGACCTGCCGGGCCCCCTCTGCCACGGCGTCATCGCCAAGGACGGCACCGTCCACCTCGTCGGCTACGGTCGGGCCAACCACGCCGGGCTCGGCGACGACGACGTGCTGCGCGCGGTCATCGCCGAGAAGGCGCTCCCCTCGGACAACGAGGCCAACACCGACGGGAACCGACACTTCTACGGCTTCGAGTGCGAGAACCTCGGCGACGGCAAGGACCCCTGGCCCGAGGCCCAGTTGGAGGCCATCGAGAAGGCGTCCGCCGCGATCTGCCGGGTGCACGGCTGGAACTCGCGCTCGGTGATCGGGCACCTGGAGTGGCAGCCGGGGAAGGTCGACCCCCGGGGCTTCACCATGGACGCGATGCGCTCCCGCATCCACGACCGCCTGAAGTAGCACGCCTGACGTAGCACGACTGACGTAGCACGGCTGAAGGAAGCCGGGTCGCGGGGCCGGGGCGGTCGCCCGGGGGCCGTTGTCGGACCCCGGGGCCACAATGGGATCCATGTCGCCACAGGTGTTCGATCCCGCCGCCGCCCTGCGGCCCCGGCTGCCGTCGCCGCTGCAGCCGGTCGAGGACGAGCGCTTCGCCCGCCGTGGCGTCCGCCTGCTGCTCAAGCGGGACGACCTGATCCACCCCGACCTGCCGGGCAACAAGTGGCGGAAGCTGACGCCGAACCTCACGGCAGCGGCCGGCCGCCCGCTGCTGACCTTCGGCGGCGCGTTCTCGAACCACCTCCGGGCCACGGCCGCCGCGGGCCGCCTGCTCGGCGTGGTCACCATAGGCGTGGTCCGCGGCCACGAGCTCGCGGACCGTCCCTTGAACGACTCGCTGGCCCGCTGCGCGGCGGACGGGATGCGGCTGGTCTTCGTGGACCGCACGACCTACCGGGCGAAGGCCGACCCGGCGGTGGTGGCGCGCGTGATCGCCACCGCCGGCGGGATACCGGACTCGGTGTACGTGGTGCCGGAAGGCGGGAGCAACGCGCTCGCCGCCCGCGGCTGCGCCGACCTGGGCCGGGAGCTTCGGGGCGCGGCGGACGTCGTCGCCGTGGCCTGCGGCACCGGGGGCACCGTCGCGGGGCTGGCCGCGGGGCTCGCCCCCGGGCAGCGGGCCGTCGGCTTCCCGGTGCTCAAGGGCGGTTTCCTCACCGCCGACGTGGAACGCTTGCAGCGGGACGCCTTCGGGGGCCGCCGCGGCGACTGGTCCTTGGACGACCGCTTCCACGGCGGCGGATACGCCCGTATACCGGCCGAGGTCCATCGATTCGCTGACGAGTTCGAAACGCGCCACGGACTGCCCCTGGAGCGACTGTATGTGGCCAAAATGCTGCACGGTTTGACCGCGCTCGTGGCTGAGGGCGCCTTCCGGCCGGGGACGAGCGTCGCCGCCGTCGTCACCGGCGCCCCCGACCCCGACCCCGCCGCCGTCACCGGAGCCCGCGGCCCCGCCGGCCGTCCGCAGCGGGAAGGGGAGCGCTCGCGGGACGCGGATCAGTCGTCGCCCTCGCGATAGGCCGCCGCCTCCTCCAGGTCCAGCCGGAACAGCAGCGTGCGCATCATCTCGTCGTCGATGCGCCGCTCGTCCCGCAGCCGTACGAAGACCTCCCGCTCCGTGCCGATCATCTCCCGGGTCAGCCTGCGGTAGGTGTCGTCGGCGGACTCCCCGGTCTCCTCGTTCACCGTCCCCAGCCGCTCCCAGACCGAGTTCCGCCGGCGCTCCATCACCGTCCGCAACCGGTCCGCCAGGGGCTCCGGCAGGGCGTTGCGCGGATCCGCCAGCAGCTCCTCCAGGCGCCGGTCGGCCGCCGCGGACGCCTCGCTCTGCGCCTGCGCCTCGGCGAGCGTCTCCGCGTACGCGTCGCGCTGCGGCAGCCGCAGCGCCCTGATCAGCGCCGGCAGCGTCAACCCCTGCACCACCAGCGTCCCGATCACCGTGGTGAAGGTCAGGAAGAGCACCAGGTTCCGGGACGGAAAGGGGTCCCCGGCCGCCGTGGTCAGCGGTACGGAGAACGCGATCGCCAGCGAGACCACCCCGCGCATCCCGGCCCAGCCCACGACCGTCGGCGCCTTCCAGTCCACCTCGGGCTCCCGCTCCCTGATCCGGGGCGACGCCCGCCGCGGCAGGAACGTCGCCGGGAAGACCCAGACGAACCGCACCACGACCACGAACACGAAGACCCCGACCGCGTACCCGAGGGCCTGGCCGACGCCGTAGTGCCCGAGCCCCTTGAGGACGTAGGGCAGTTGGAGGCCGATCAGCGCGAAGACCGCGGACTCCAGGACGAAGGCGACCATCCGCCACACCGCGCCCTCCTGGAGCCGGGTGGCGAAGTCGACCTGCCAGGACCTGTGCCCCAGGTAGAGCCCGACCACGACCACCGCCAGCACCCCGGACGCGTGGACCTGCTCGGCCGCCGCGTACGCGACGAAGGGGATCAGCAGCGACAGGGTGTTCTGGAGCAGCGGCTCCTTCAGATGGGTGCGCAGCCAGTGGATGGGGACCATCAGCAGCAGTCCGACGCCGACGCCGCCGAGCGCGGCGAGGGCGAACTCGGCAATGCCCTCCGCCCAGGTCACGCCCTCCCCGACGGCCGCCGCGACCGCGACCCGGTACGCGGTGATCGCGGTGGCGTCGTTCACCAGGGACTCGCCCTGGAGGATCGTGGTGATCCGGTTGGGCAGCCCCAGCTTGCGGGCGATGGCGGTGGCGGCGACCGCGTCCGGCGGCGCGACGATCGCGCCCAGCACCAGCGCCGCGGTCAGCGGGAGCTGCGGGATCAGCAGGTGGGTCAGCCAGCCGACGGCGAGCGTGGCGAACAGGACGTAGCCGATGGACAGCAGGGCGACCGGGCGGACGTTGGCCCGTAGGTCGAGGTACGAGCTGTCCAGCGCGGCCATGTGCAGCAGGGGCGGCAGCACCAGCGGGAGTACGACGTGCGGATCGAGGGTGTAGTCGGGGACCCCGGGCAGGTAGCCGGCGAGCAGCCCCACCGCGACGAGCAGCAGCGGGGCGGGGACGGGGGTCCGCCGGGCCGCCCCGGCGACCGCGGCGCTGGCCGCGATCAGTGCCACCAGTGGCAGTGCTTCCATCCGCGCTCCTCCTGCCGCCCGCGACGCCGCCCGCACCCGGCCTGGCCGCCGCCGGTCCCCGACCGGACCGGACCCGCGGACCGGACCCGCCGGACCGCCCGTCGCTCGACGCGAAGGGGCGGCGCATCCGCCGTAACCTGGCCATCATGAGCGAGTGCCCGCACACTGCGGCTCTGCCCCGCCCGGAGCCGGCCGCGCAGTCCGAAACCTGCCCCGAGTGCGTGATCGCCGGGACGCAACCCGTACACCTACGGCTCTGCCTGGTCTGCGGTCACGTGGGGTGCTGCGACTCGTCCCCGCTGCGGCACGCGAGCGCGCACTTCAGGGAGACCGGTCACCCCGTGATGCGGAGCTTCGAGCCCGGCGAGGACTGGCGCTGGTGCTTCGTGGACGCCTCGCTGGTGTAGGGCGGGCCGGAAAGTCGGGGTGCGCCCTGACGCGTCGTTGCAGGTCGCACTCCGTGCGCCGCTGGACATGGCCGCCGTTTCTCTGCGGGAACGTTGGTCTCCACCGGCTGGTGGGTGGCTTGTCGCGCAGTTCCCCGCGCCCCTGATTCGCCCACCTCGTCGTTCACCTGCGGGGCAGGGCCTTGAGGGGCGCGGGGAACTGCGCGACAGGCCCACCGCCGGGCCGCAGGCGCAACCGCGCAGCTCGCCGCACGGTGAAACCGCGGGTTGGTGCGCCCGTCACATGGGTACGTCAACCCTTCACCGGCCGCCTGGAATTGCGTCCCGCAGACCTCTAGCCACTGTGTGTACTCATATGCCTACCATGAGTGACAGTGACCATAGGGGGCCCTGCGACAGGGCACCATGGATCGCGATAGCGTCGCCGGGCCGGTACCGGCTGCGCGCGGAAGTCGACCGGTCTTCGTACCGGACCGCGTAACCGACGGCCCCGGGACCTTCCTCCCGCGGCCCCGAAAGAGCTTGTGTCACCTTGGAGGTGAGGGTGTCCCAGATCGCAGGTGAGCCCGGGACCCAGGACTTCGTGGAAGTCCGGCTGCCCGCTGCGGGTGCCTATCTGTCCGTGCTGCGTACGGCCACCGCCGGTCTCGCAGCGCGCTTGGACTTCACCCTCGACGAGATCGAGGATCTGCGGATCGCAGTCGACGAGGCGTGCGCGATCCTGCTCCAGCAGGCCGTTCCCGGCTCGGTCCTGAGCTGCGTGTTCCGGCTCATCGACGACTCCCTGGAGGTCACGGTCTCCGCACCGACGACCGACGGCCGGGCCCCCGAGCGCGACACCTTCGCCTGGACGGTGCTCTCCGCGCTCGCCGGCAAGGTGAACTCGTCGGTGGCCGACGACCGCACGGTCTCCATCAGCCTGTACAAACAGCGCGGCGCGGGACCCGGGCCGGCGTGAGGAACGGGGACGGTCCGGTGTGGGACGAGGACGGTCCGGTACGGGACACGGATCGGGACGGACGGCCGGACGCGCAGCAGGACGGGCGGGCGGACGGGGCACGGCAGGGGCGGCGGGACGGGCAGCCCGCGGTCCCCGGCATCCCCGGACAGCAGGTCCGACCGCTCCCGGTCGAAGGACCCCACGTCGAGGTGCTCAATGGCGAGGTGCCCGACGGTGCGGAACCGAGCGGCCGAGGGGCCGCGGCGGAGCAGGAGGCGGGGGCTGCCATTGCGGCGGAGCCCGGGGCGAGGGCGGACCACATGAGCGAGCAGCAAGAGCAGGCGCACGACAGCCGACCGGACCACGACCACGACCACGGCGCAGCTGACGACCGGCGCGACCCGGACGAGCGGCGCGAGAGCCCGAACGAACACCGGAACGAGCAGCGGAACGGCGGGCAGGACCGCGGTGGCGCGCGCGCCCTCTTCGTCGAGCTGCGCAAGCTGCCCGACGGCTCCCCCGAGCGCGCCGAGCTGCGCAATCGACTGGTGCGGATGCACCTCCCGCTGGTCGAGCACCTGGCCCGCCGGTTCCGCAACCGCGGCGAGCCCCTGGACGACCTGACCCAGGTCGCGACGATCGGCCTGATCAAGTCCGTGGACCGGTTCGACCCGGAGCGCGGCGTCGAGTTCTCCACCTACGCCACCCCCACCGTCGTCGGCGAGATCAAGCGGCACTTCCGGGACAAGGGCTGGGCGGTGCGGGTGCCCCGCCGCCTCCAGGAGCTGCGGCTCGCCCTGACGACGGCGACCGCGGAGCTGTCCCAGCAGCACGGCCGCTCCCCCACGGTCCACGAGCTGGCCGAGCGGCTGAGCATCTCGGAGGAGGAGGTCCTGGAGGGCCTGGAGTCGGCGAACGCGTACTCCACGCTGTCCCTGGACGTCCCCGACACGGACGACGAGTCCCCGGCGGTCGCCGACACCCTCGGCGCGGAGGACGAGGCCCTGGAGGGCGTCGAGTACCGCGAGTCGCTGAAGCCGCTGCTGGAGGACCTGCCGCCGCGGGAGAAGCGGATCCTGCTGCTGCGCTTCTTCGGCAACATGACCCAGTCGCAGATCGCGCAGGAGGTCGGCATCTCCCAGATGCACGTCTCGCGCCTGCTGGCGCGGACCTTGGCGCAGCTGCGGGAGAAGCTGCTCGTGGAGGAGTGACGAACGCCCCCGGGCGTTCAGGAGGGTGCTGAAGGCCCTGGCCTCCCGGGGCGCGTCAGCGCTGCGGGCCGCGGATGCCGAGCGCCTGGGTCGTCGCCGGGTTCACCAGCAGCACCAGACCGGAGACCGCGACCACCGCGAGCACCATCCCGACCGGGATCAGCGCACCGGTCGACCTCAGCAGCGTCCACGCGGGGATCAGCGCCATCAGATGCGTGATCAGCGCGGGCCCGCGGCTCCAGCTGCGCTGGAGCAGCAGCCCGCGCGCCGCGACCAGCGGCAGCGCACCCAGGGCGATCATGGTGAGCCCGCCCATCTCGGCCTGGGACGGGCTGTCCGGCCGGCCCAGGAGCCCCATCACGAGCATGTAGACGCCGTACGCGACCAGCGCCAGCCCTTCCAGACCGGACGTCGCTGCGGCGGCCGTCAGACGGGCGGGGCGGGGGCTCGGCGCATCACTCACCCCGCCAGGGTAGCCGCCGCGGCCGGCCGGTCGATCCGCCGGCCCCGCCCGACGACCGGCCCGCGCGGGGACCGGCGCGCACACCCGCGTACGGACCGGTGCGAGGGGGCTGCGAGGGGTCCGGGGTGGACCGGCACTCCCCGCTGGGTACGCTGCACCCCATGCGTGCACTCCTCGTGGTCAACCCGGCAGCAACCACCACCAGTGCTCGTACGCGCGACGTATTGATCCACGCGCTCGCCAGCGAGATGAAGTTGGACGCGGTGACGACGGAGTACCGCGGCCACGGCCGGGACCTGGCGCGGCAGGCGGCGGAGTCGGGCGAGGTGGACCTCGTCGTCGCCCTCGGCGGTGACGGCACCGTCAACGAAGTCGTCAACGGACTGCTCCACGACGGCCCCGAGCCGGACCGGTTGCCGCTGCTCGCCGTCGTGCCCGGCGGTTCCACGAACGTCTTCGCCCGCGCGCTCGGTCTGCCGAACGACGCCGTCGAGGCGACCGGCGCGATTTTGGACGCGCTGAACCGCAAGAGCGAACGAACGGTCGGACTGGGTCTCGCCTCCGGCACCAAGGGCACCGCCGACGAAGGCGTGCCGGAACGCTGGTTCACCTTCTGCGCCGGATTCGGTTTCGACGCCAGCGTGATCGGACGGGTCGAACAACAGCGGGAACTGGGAAAGCGTTCGACGCATCCTCTTTACGTACGGCAGGTGGTGCGCCAGTTCCTGCGCTACCCGCACCGTCGGCAGGGCACGATCGAGCTGCGCCGACCCGGCGCCGACCCGGTGACCGACCTCGTGGTCTCCATAGTCGCGAACACCTCTCCCTGGACCTACCTGGGCAATCGCCCGATCTACGTCTCCCCCCGGGCCTCCTTCGACACCGGTCTGGACGTGCTCGGACTCTCCCGGCTGTCCACCGCCGCGGTCACCCGTTACGCCTCCCAGCTGCTGATGTCGACGCCCGAACGGGGCCCCCACGGCAAGCACGCCACGACGGTCCACGACATGGATGACTTCACCTTGAATTCAAAGGTTCCGCTCCCCTTTCAGATGGACGGAGACCACCTCGGGCTGCGGACGAGCGTGACGTTCACAGGCGTACGCCGTGCACTGCGTGTGATTGTGTGAGTAGAAGGGCCGTACGACCTTTATCTCGAACGTACGGACTGCGATCCACCCCATGGAAGTACGGCTGTGACCTAGTCGACACCGAGGAATCAAAAAAAACTTTCCGGAAGGGGTTGTATCCGCCGCCGAGGTTTGCGAATCTCTTCATGGCGATCGGGACGGCCCGCAAGACCTCGGCCCGCAGATCGCCAGAACCCCTCCCCTGAAGCCTGGACCTTCGTCGATCTGATGTTGGCGATCGCCCTTCCCTCGCGGGGGGATTCGTGAAAGCGTTCACATTCACAAGCACCCGCATGTCATACCAAGGAGAGGTAGCAGCCATGGACTGGCGTCACAACGCCGTTTGCCGCGAGGAAGACCCCGAGCTCTTCTTCCCCATCGGCAACACCGGTCCTGCGCTGCTGCAGATCGAGGAAGCCAAGGCCGTCTGCCGTCGCTGCCCCGTCATGGAGCAGTGCCTGCAGTGGGCGCTTGAGTCCGGCCAGGACTCCGGCGTCTGGGGTGGCCTCAGCGAGGACGAGCGCCGCGCGATGAAGCGCCGCGCCGCCCGCAACCGGGCGCGCAACGCCAGCGCCTGACCGCCACCGCGACAAGCCTGAGGCAACCGGGCGGCGCGTACAGCGCGTACGCACTCACCGCCCCCGAACCGCAGCGCGCAGGAGCAACGACCCACAGCATTCGAGCCCCGGAACGTCTCTCGAAACGTTCCGGGGCTCGCTGCTGTGCCCGAAGTCACGTCCGCCGCGGCGCCGTCACTTCTTCTGTGCGCGCACCGGTACGTCGAGGACGACGCGCGTGCCGCGGCCGGGCTCCGGCACCGGAAGCATGTCGAAGGTGCCGCCCAACTCCCCCTCCA
This sequence comes from Streptomyces sp. NPDC048057, assembly GCF_040653095.1. Taxonomy (NCBI): domain Bacteria; kingdom Bacillati; phylum Actinomycetota; class Actinomycetes; order Kitasatosporales; family Streptomycetaceae; genus Streptomyces; species Streptomyces sp. NPDC048057. The sequence goes on along the minus strand of NZ_JBEZNF010000013.1, from coordinate 59,531 downwards.
CCAGCGTCCGGACGATCTGGAGGCCGAGGTTGCCGGCGCGGTGGGCGTCGAAGCCCTCGGGCAGACCGCGGCCGTCGTCCTGCACGGTGATCAGCAGCCGGCTGTCGGCGCGGGTCTCGCCGCGCACCGCGGACACCTCCACGGCACCCCGCTCCCCCGCCGGGAAGGCGTGCTCCAGGGCGTTCTGGAGGACTTCGGTGAGCACCATGGAGAGCGGGGTGGCGACCTCCGCGTCGAGGATGCCGAACCGGCCGGTGCGCCGGCAGTCGACCTTGCCGGGTGAGATCTCCGCCACCATCGCGATGACCCGGTCGGCGATCTCGTCGAACTCGACCCGCTCGTCCAGATTCTGGGACAGCGTCTCATGGACGATGGCGATCGAGCCGACCCGGCGCACGGCCTCGTTCAGGGCCTCCCGGCCGCGCACGGAGTCCATCCGGCGCGCCTGGAGGCGCAGCAGGGCCGCGACGGTCTGGAGGTTGTTCTTCACCCGGTGGTGGATCTCCCGGATGGTGGCGTCCTTGGTGATCAACTCACGCTCGCGGCGGCGCAGTTCGGTGACATCCCGCAGCAGCACGAGCGAGCCGATGCGGACGCCCTTGGGGCGCAGCGGGATGGTGCGCAGCTGGATCACTCCGCCGTTGCCCTCCACCTCGGTCTCCCGGGGCGCGTAGCCGCTGGCGAGCTTGACCATGGCCTCGTCCACCGGTCCGCGGGAGGGGGCGAGTTCGGCGGTGACCTGGCCGAGGTGGTGTCCGACGAGGTCGGAGGCGAGGCCGAGGCGGTGGTAGGCGGAGAGGGCGTTGGGGCTGGCGTACTGGACGACGCCCTCCGCGTCCAGCCTGATCAGCCCGTCGCCGACGCGGGGGGACGCGTCCATGTCGACTTGTTGCCCCTGGAAGGGGAAGGCTCCGGCGGCGATCATCTGCGCGAGGTCGGAGGCGGACTGGAGGTAGGTCAGCTCCAGCCGGGAGGGCGTGCGGACGGTCAGCAGATTGGTGTTGCGGGCGATCACGCCGAGCACCCGGCCCTCGCGCCGCACGGGGATGGACTCCACGCGCACGGGCACCTCCTCGCGCCACTCGGGGTCGCCCTCGCGCACGATGCGGCCCTCGTCGAGGGCTGCGTCCAGCAGCGGACGGCGGCCCCGGGGCACCAGGTGTCCGACCATGTCGTCCTGGTAGGAGGTCGGGCCGGTGTTGGGCCGCATCTGCGCGACGGAGACGTACCGGGCGCCGTCCCGGGTGGGCACCCACAGGACGAGGTCGGCGAAGGAGAGGTCGGAGAGCAGCTGCCACTCCGAGACCAGCAGGTGGAGCCATTCGAGGTCCGAGTCGCTGAGAGCGGTGTGCTGGCGTACGAGGTCGTTCATGGAGGGCACGTGTGCGAGCGTACCTGTGGCCGGCGGCGGGGATGAGAGGCCGGTGAGTCAGGGATGAGAGGTCGGATGAGACTTCAAACTGGTGCGGGCGTACGCATGGACATCCGCGAATGGTCTAGTCCACAATGAATGCATCAAGAGCTTCCGCCCTCCCCGCACAGGTGGGCGGAGTGAGGTCCGGCGTTCTCTGCCCTGACTGCGCCGCGTCCTCCCCAACGGCCGCGCGAGCCCGCACACTCGCCCGGCCGAAGCACTCCGGGCTGCGGTGCCGGGCGGGTTGAGGGTCCCGCCAGGCGCCGCGGCCCGCGGGTTTTTCCAGCCCCCCTTTCCCGCCCCCGGCCCGGCCTCAGCGGGTCTCGGTGACCTTCGCCAGGGCCCGTGGGGCGTCCGGGTCCTGGCCGCGGGCGATGGTGACCTCGTAGGCCAGCAGTTGGAGCGGGAGGATCTCCACGATCGGCTGGAGCTCCTCCGGGAGGCCGTCCGTGGGGAGCACGAAGCCCGCGGACGCCGCCGCGACCTGCGCCGCGGGGCCGATCACCACCAGGTCGGCGCCCCGGCCGCGCAGCCGGTCCAGGACGGGCTGGAGGGCCGTGCCGCCCTTGCCGTCGGTGACGACCGCGATGACGGGCGAGATGTTGTCGACCATCGCGAGGGGGCCGTGCAGCAGGTCGGCGCCGGAGTACGACAGGGCCGGGATGTAGCTCGTCTCCATGAGCTTGAGCGCGGCTTCCTTCGCCGTGGGGTAGCCGTAGCCGCGCGAGGTGATCACCATGCGTTCGGCGAAGCGGTAGCGGGAGGCGAGTTGGCGGACCTCGTCCTGGCGGTCGAGGACCTGCGCCGCGAGGTCGGACAGTGCCTTGGCCGCCGCGCCGTCGCCGCCCCGCAGCCCCTCGACGAAGAGGTACAGCGCCAGCAGGGACGCGGTGTACGTCTTGGTGGCCGGCAGCGCCTTCTCGGGGCCGGCGAGGACGTCGATGTGGAACTCGGAGACCGCGGCCAGCGGCGAGTCCGGGTTGTTGGTGACCGCGAGCGTCACCGCGCCCGCCTCCCGGGCCGCCCGGGTGGACGCCACCAGGTCGGGCGAGCCGCCGGACTGGCTGACGGTGATGACGAGGACGTCCCGCAGGTCGGGCTTGGCCCCGTACGCCGTCGTCGTGGACATGGACGTCAGCCCGCACGGCAGGCCGAGCTGGATCTCCAGCAGGTACTTCGCGTACAGCGCCGCGTTGTCGGACGTGCCGCGCGCGGTCAGCAGGACGAACCGGGGTGCGCGCGCCGCGATCGCCGCGGCCGTCTCACGGATGCGCGGCGCACCCTGCTCCAGGATGCGCCGCAGCACGGCGGGCTGCTCCGCCATCTCGCCGGACATGATCCGCCCGGGGCGCTCGCTGGCCGAGTGCGGCGAGCCGGCCTGGTCCGGCGGCTGCTGCGAAGGGGCAGGCATCTGGGGGCCTCCAACAGGCGTTCCGTGCGCCGGGGCCCCGGGGCTTTGGGGCGGGGTCGAACCCCCCGCCCAAAAGCCCCGGGGCCCTCGGCACAACACTCGGACCGCGTCGGTCAGGCACCCGCTCCCTTGCCGGTGATGACCTCGGCGGCGGCGCGTCCGCAGACGCGGGCGGCGCCATGGGTCGCGATGTGCAGCGCGCCCCTCGGCCGTGACCTGTTGACGCCCATCTCGACGACGACCGTCTCCGGCCGGGCCGCGACCAGCGCGTCCAGTGCCCGTGCCATCCAGGGGTGGCGGTGGACATCACGTACTACTGCGACGATCCTACGGTCTGCCGCAGCCGCCAGCACTTCCCCGACCAGCTTCTCCGTGCCGCCGTCGGCGTTCGCAGCGTTCGCGGCGTCCTGAAGGGTGTAGGCGTCGCCCCGGGTGTCCGGGACCAGCGCGGTCAGCTCGCCCACCACGCCCCACGGCGTCTCGTCGCCGACGGCGATGTTCGCCTCGGCGGCGAAGGACGCCACGTACGGCGCCTCGGTGACGGGCTCGTACGGCCGTTCCCCCGCCGTGACGGCGACGGCGCGGCGCGCGGCGACCAGCCCCACATCGACTCCGTCGGAGCGGATGCCGGGCGCGGTCCCCTCCTGCGTTTCCGCGCCCGGCTCCGCGACGGCCTCCCGTGCCCTGCGCGCCCAGTCGGCGAGGGCGCGGACCCGCGCCGCCGCGTCGGCCAGCCGTTCCTCGGGCAGGTCGCCGTCCCGTACCGCGGTGACCAGCGCGTCGCGCAGCGCCACCACGGTCGCCTCGTCCGCGAGCCCGCCGCCGACGCAGATGGCGTCGGCGCCCGCGGCGATCGCCAGGACCGCCCCGCGCTCCAGGCCGTACGTCGCGGTGATCGCCTGCATCTCCAGGCCGTCGGTGACGATCAGCCCGTCGAAGCCCAGTTCCTCGCGGAGCAGTCCGGTGAGGATCCGCGGGCTCAGGGTGGCGGGCCGGTCGGCGTCGAGCACCGGCACCAGGATGTGCGCGCTCATCACGGCCTTGGTGCCCGCCGCGATCGCCTCGCGGAAGGGCAGCAGGTCGCGGGCGTGCAGGGTGTCGAGACCCACGTCGATGCGGGGCATCGCGTGGTGGGAGTCGACGTTGGTGTCGCCGTGTCCGGGGAAGTGCTTGACGCACGCGGCGACGCCGGAGTCCTGGAGGCCCTGGACGTACGCCACGGTGTGCCGGGCGGCGAGGGCCGCGTCGGCGCCGAAGGAACGGACGCCGATGACCGGGTTGTCCGGGTTGGCGTTGACGTCCGCGGACGGCGCCCAGTTGAAGTCGACGCCGCAGACGGCGAGCCGGCGGCCCAGCTCACGGGCGACGTCCCGGGTCAGCCCGGTGTCGTCGACCGTCCCGAGGGCGTAGTTCCCCGGGAAGGACGAGCCGCCGCGCACCTCCAGCCGGGTGACGTCCCCGCTCTCCTCGTCGATGGCGACGAGGAGGTCGTCGCGCTCGGCCCGCAGTCGGGCGTTGAGCGCGGTGAGCTGCTCGGGGGTGGTGATGTTGCGGCCGAAGAGTCCGACGCCGCCGAGTCCGTCGGCGATCTGCCGCAGCAGCCAGTCGGGGGCCGTGGTGCCCTCGAAGCCGGGCTGGAGGACGGTGAGCGCGTCCCGACTGAGCTGGTCGGTGGTCCTGAGGTGGTTGGTCGTGGTGGTCACCGCGCGTTATCCCTTCACTGCGCCGTCGGTGAGCCCCGAGACCGCCTTCCGCTGGAGGAAGACGAAGAGGATCAGGATCGGGATGGCGAAGAGCGAGGACGCGGCCATGGTGGCGCCCCAGTTGCTGCCGAAGACGGACTGGAAGCTGGACAGCCACAGCGGCAGGGTCTGGAACTCCACGTCCTTGTTGAGCACCAGGACGATCGCGTACTCGTTCCAGGCGGTGATGAAGCCGAACATCGAGGTGGACATCAGGCCCGGAGCCAGCAGCGGCAGGATGACCTTGAAGAACGCCTGTCCGCGGGTGCAGCCGTCGACCATCGCGGACTCCTCCAGCTCCTTGGGCACGGCGGCGACGAAGCCGCGCAGCGTCAGGAGGGTGAAGGGAAGGATGGAGACCGTGTAGAAGATGGTCAGCGGCACCAGGCTGTTGAGCATGTCGGCGTCGCGGGTGATGAAGTAGAGCGAGATCACCATGACTTCCCAGGGCGCCATCTGGGCGATCATGAAGCCGATGATGAATCCGCGGCGGCCCTTGAACTTCATCCGGGCCAGGGCGAAGGACGCGGCCAGCGCGATCGCCAGGGAGAACAGCACCGCGAGGATCGTGACCGTGAAGGAGTTGCGGACCAGGGTCCAGAAGTGGTCGGCCTCGATCGCGGCCTTGAAGTGCTGGATCGTCGGGTCGAGCGGGATCCACACCGGGGTGTCCGCCACGATGTCCGTCGTCTTCTTGAACGCGGTGGCGAACATCCAGTACACGGGGAACACGAAGCCGACGCAGAGCAGGACGGCCGTCACGTTGGGCCACACGCGGCCCAGCAGGGAACGCTTCATCGCTCGTCCTTCTCTTGCTTGAGAACGATCCGCAGGTGGAACGTCGTGATGAACAGCAGGATCAAGATCGTGAGGATCGCAATGGCGGCGCCCATGCCGTAGTGCTGGTTGCCGATGCCCTCGACGTACGCGTACACGGGCAGGATCTCGGTCAGTCGGTCCGGACCGCCCTGGTTGATGGCGAGGACCTGGGGCAGGGCCTTGAAGACCCAGATGATCTCCAGGAAGGTCGTCGCCAGGAGGAAGGGCTTGAGGAACGGCAGGGTGACGGAGGTGAAGCTGCGCCACATGCCGGCGCCGTCCAGGGACGCGGCCTCGTACAGCTCCTTCGGGATCGTGGTGGTGGCGGAGTACACGTAGATCGCCACGAAGGGGATCGACTGCCACACGATCAGCAGGGTGATCACGAAGAAGGTGGAGAGCTGGCTGCTGAACCAGTTGTAGTCCGCCATGCCCTCGAAGCCGATCTTGGCGAGGACCCAGTTGACGACGCCGAAGCGCTGGGCGAAGAGCCACTGGTAGACGGTGGTGGAGGCGATGACGGGCATGGCCCAGGCGAAGACGAGCGCGATCAGCAGGGCGAAGCGCATCCGCTTGCCCAGTCGGGCGAGCAGCAGACCGACGAGGAGGCCCAGCACCATGATCAGCAGGACGTTGACGCCCGTGAAGACCAGGGATCTGCCGGTGACCCGCCAGAAGTCGGAGCCGGTCAGGATCTCCTTGTAGTTGTCGACCCCGTTCCACTCGGTGAGACGCTGGATCAGCTGTCTCATGTTGAGGTTCTGGAACGACAACAGGAAGTTGTTGAACAGCGGCCACCCGAGGACGACGATCGTCACGCCGATCGCGGGAAGCATCAACAGATAGGGCAGGAGTGCGCCACCTCGGGACGCTGAGGGCTTGCCCTTGCCCTCGACGGAGACCTTCGATACCTCCGTCGGGCCTGAAGGCGGCCTTTCGGTCTGCACGGTCATGCTCGTCATCTCTTCACTAGGCGCCGGGGGGAACGCAGTGGGCGGCCGGGGCGGGGGCGTCTTCGGCCCCCGCCCCGGCCGCGAGCAGAACTACTGCTTCTGAGCCAGGCGCTTGTTGAACTCGCCCTCGACCTGCTTGGCGGCGTCCGCCGGCGACTTACCGTTCAGCACGGCGGTCAGGTAGGTCTTGATCGGGTTCGGCGCGTTCTCGACCGCGGCCCACTCCGGGATCAGCGGGGTGGTGCCACCGCCCTTGGCGGACGGCGCGGCGGCCTCGGCCACCGGGTTGCCCGTCAGGTTGGAGTTCAGCGACTCCTTGTTCGGGATGACGCCGCTGGCCTTGGACAGGCCGCCCATGTACTTGTCGGAGAGGATCAGCTTCAGGAACTCCTTGGCGAGCGCCTTGTTCTTGCTGCCCTCGGCGACGGCGAGGTTCGAGCCGCCGAGGAAGACGCCCTCGGGCTTGTCGGCCGTCTCACCCGGAATGGTGAAGTAGCCGATGTCCTTCTCGATCTTCGGGTCGGCCTTGACGGCCGTACCGGCCTCCCAGCCCATGCCGATGAAGGCGCCGGTGTTGCCCTTGGCGAAGATCTCGGCCTGCTGCGGGGTGGCCTCGTCCTTGTCCTTGGGGGCCTGGGAGTACGACTGGAGCTTCTTGTACTCCTCGGCCGCGGCGACGACCTTCGGGTCCCCGAGGTTGGAGACGTACTTGTCGCCGTCCTTCTTCACCAGCTCGCCGCCCTGACCGATGACGAGGCCGACGAAGTGGTACCAGTTCTGGCCGGGCAGGTAGATCGGCTCCTTGCCCTTGGCCTTGATCTTGTCGAGCGCGGCGTAGAACTCGGCGCGGGTCTTCGGCGGCGCGGCGATGCCGGCCTCGGCGAAGATCTTCTTGTTGTAGAGGACGACGCGGTTGGCGAACCACCACGGCACGGCGTACTGCTTGCCCTCGAACTGCGCGCCCTCGTTGAAGTTGGCGGCCCAGTCCTTGCCCACCGCGTCCTTGACCTCGGCCAGGTCGGCGAGGCCGCCGCTCTTGGCGTACGCAGAGGTCTGGGTGTTGCCGATCTCGAAGACGTCCGGCGGGTTGTCCTCGGAGAGCGCGGTGGTGAGCTTCGGCTGGATGCCGGTCCACTGCTGCTCTTCGAACTTCAGCTTGGCGCCGGTCTTCTGCTCGAACTCAGTCGTGAGATCCTTGAGCCACTGGTCGGGCGTGGACCCGTCCATGGCCCAGAACGTCAGGGTCTTGCCCTTGAAGTCCGCCGGGTCGCTGGAGCCTTCGTCCTTCTCGTTGTCCGAACCGCACGCAGCAATGCTGACCAACATGCCCGCGACGCCGATCGCCGCGATGAGCTTGCGCTTCACGCCACCCTCCTAAGGGATGCCTGCCACCCCCGCCCACCACGAAGCCACACGTACGTCATACGCGAAGTACTACTGCCTGGGGCTGGGACCTGGTCTTTAATGGTTTAGACCAGTACCGGGAGCTTGGCCTAGACCTTTAGGGCTGTCAAGGCTCGATAAACCTGCCTATCCAGTCCGTTACCGGAACGACATCTGGGCATGATCCGGGCAGGGTTCGGCCGCTCTCCCGCCCCGCGTTCCGCCCGGCGACATGGACTAGACCAACCCTAGTGCCCACGGTGTATAAGAAGCAGTGGTGTCGCCTGGAACGGTGCCAGGAACACGACCTGGCAGGAAGCCGGGGACGACGAGGGTCACTCCCCGGGACCGGCCCGTGCCACGATGTGAGCCGCGACAGACGGAGGAGCCGGTGACGGCAGCAGCGCAAGCGCAGGAGTCGGGAAGGCGGGCCATGACGACGGACGGGGTGGGTACGGAGACCGAGGGCGGGACGCAGACCCGCACGGCACGCGTACCCAAGTACTACCGCCTGAAGCGACACCTCCTCGACATGACGGAGACCCTGCCGCCGGGCACTCCCGTGCCCCCGGAACGCACGCTCGCGGCCGAGTTCGACACCTCGCGCACCACGGTGCGCCAGGCCCTCCAGGAGCTGGTCGTCGAGGGCCGGCTGGAGCGCATCCAGGGCAAGGGGACGTTCGTCGCCAAGCCCAAGGTCTCCCAGGCGCTGCAACTGACCTCGTACACGGAGGACATGAAGGCCCAGGGGCTGGAACCGACGTCCCAGCTGCTGGACATCGGCTACGTCACCGCGGACGACACCCTCGCCGGGCTGCTCGACATCACCACCGGCGGTCGGGTGCTGCGGATCGAGCGGCTGCGGCTGGCGAGCGGCGAGCCGATGGCGATCGAGACGACGCACCTGTCGGCGAAGCGCTTCCCGGCGCTGCGGCGCAGCCTGGTGAAGTACACCTCGCTGTACACCGCGCTGGCGGAGGTGTACGACGTCCACCTCGCGGAGGCGGAGGAGACGATCGAGACCTCCCTGGCGACCCCGCGGGAGGCGGGGCTGCTGGGTACGGACGTGGGCCTGCCGATGCTGATGCTCTCGCGCCATTCGCTGGACGAGCGCGGCGAGCCGGTGGAGTGGGTGCGGTCGGTGTACCGCGGCGACCGCTACAAGTTCGTGGCGAGACTCCGCCGCCCCCAGGACTAGCCGCACCTTGTCTTCGAAGCCCCCCGGCGCACCGGGGGGCTTCGCGCTGCGCGCACCGTGACACATCCGCCGCTTCCCTGCGGGCCGGCTGGTCTCCGCGGCCCGGCGCCGGGCTTGTCACGCAGTTCCGCTCCTGCGCCCGAAGGACGTGGGCCCAGAGCCCTGAGACACACTCGCCGGATTCCTGCGGGAGCATCGGTCTCCGCGGATGCGTTGCGGTTGTTCGCGCAGTTCCCCGCGCCCCTGTTTCGCCGCCCCAGTCGCCACCCTGCGGCGCGCCTGTGGCGTGCCGCACGACTCCCCCTCCGAAGCCGACAGACATAACGACGAGGGTCGACACAACAGGAACGCTGGAGGTCCCCCCACGCCCTCTGGGCGTAAGGACGGAACCGTGCGAGCAAGCCGCAGACGGGCCGCGGAGGGCAGCGTGGCCGGGGGCGGAGCGGCGAGGGCGGCGGGGTTGCGGCCCCAGCGGACACGGTGGCACGACACAACATGTGGGGGCTACCTCCAAGCACCGCCCCCACATGTATGCTCATCTCGCTGTCACCGCAGAGGAATCCGGTGCGAATCCGGAACTGTCCCGCAACGGTGTGCTTCCGCATGCTTCGTCATGCCGAGCGAGTCCGACCGTCTGTCGACAGCGCGCCCGGCTCGTCCGACCCGGGTGCCCAGACGTCCGGGCCTCGCGGTTGGGCCGGTGGACGCCGTACGCGCCGTCGGCCTGCGCAACGCAGCGGCAGCGCGTCCCGGCACGCCCACTTCCCCCGCGCCGCCCGTGAGCCGAGCGAGGGAGAGCACCACGTGACCATCGCGCCAGCCGATCCGGCTTCAGGCACCGCCGAGCAGCTTCCCGGGCAGCCGACGCCGGCCGCCCGGCCGACCGGGCCCACGCCCCCCGGAGCAGCCGCCGCGGTGCCCGAGGACGGCCCGGGGACCGCGCTCCTGCGGACCCTGACCGACCTCACGGCCGATCTGCCGGACACCGACCCCGGCCGGGTCGCCGCCGCGGCCCTGCGCGGTCGGCACGCCGGGTCGGACGCGGCCGAACTCCACGGGCTCGCCACCGACGCCGCCGCGGGCCTCATCTCCGAGGACCCCGCCTACTCGCGCCTCGCCGCCCGCCTGCTCGCCCGCACCATCGTCGCCGAGGCCGCCGGCCAGGGCTCCGTGTCGTTCTCCGACTCCGTCAAGGTCGGCCACGACGAGGGCCTGATCGCCGACCGCACCGCCGGGTTCGTCGCACTGCACGCGGAGCGCCTGGACGCCGCGGTCGACCCGGTCGCCGACGACCGCTTCGGCTACTTCGGCCTGCGCACCCTCTACAGCCGCTACCTGCTGCGCCACCCCATCACCCGTCAGGTGATCGAGACCCCGCAGCACTTCATGCTCCGGGTGGCCTGCGGACTCGCGGAGGACGACGGCGTACGCGCCCTGGACGAGGTCGTCTCGCTGTACGGGCTGATGAGCCGGCTCGACTACCTCCCCTCCTCCCCCACGCTCTTCAACTCCGGCACCCGCCATCCGCAGATGTCGTCCTGTTACCTCCTCGACTCCCCCCTGGACGAGCTGGACTCCATCTACGACCGCTACCACCAGGTCGCCCGGCTCTCCAAGCACGCCGGCGGCATCGGGCTGTCGTACTCCCGCATCCGCGCCCGCGGCTCCCTCATCCGCGGCACCAACGGCCACTCCAACGGCATCGTGCCGTTCCTGAAGACCCTGGACGCCTCGGTCGCCGCGGTGAACCAGGGCGGTCGCCGCAAGGGCGCCGCCGCGGTGTACCTGGAGACCTGGCACGCGGACATCGAGGAGTTCCTGGAGCTGCGCGACAACACCGGCGAGGACGCCCGGCGCACCCACAACCTCAACCTCGCGCACTGGATCCCGGACGAGTTCATGCGCCGGGTCGACGCCGACGCCGAGTGGTCGCTGTTCTCCCCCGCCGACACCCCCGAGCTGGTGGACCTGTGGGGCGAGGAGTTCGACGCCGCCTACCGCGCCGCCGAGGCGAAGGGCCTGGCCCGCAAGACCATGCCGGCCCGCGAGCTGTACGGCCGGATGATGCGCACCCTCGCGCAGACCGGCAACGGCTGGATGACCTTCAAGGACGCCGCCAACCGCACCGCCAACCAGACCGCCGAGAAGGGCCACACGGTCCACTCGTCGAACCTGTGCACCGAGATCCTCGAAGTCACCGACGACGGCGAGACCGCGGTCTGCAACCTGGGCTCGGTCAACCTCGGCGCGTTCGTCAAAGACGGCGACGTCGACTGGGAGCGGCTGGACGCCACCGTCCGCACCGCGGTCACCTTCCTCGACCGGGTCGTCGACATCAACTTCTACCCGACCGAGCAGGCCGGCCGCTCCAACGCCAGGTGGCGCCCGGTGGGTCTGGGCGCCATGGGCCTCCAGGACGTCTTCTTCCAGCTCCGGCTGCCCTTCGACTCCGCCGAGGCGCACGCCCTGTCGACCCGCATCGCCGAGCGGATCATGCTCGCCGCGTACGAGGCGTCCGCCGAGCTGGCGGAGCGCCACGGCACCTTCCCGGCCTGGGAGAAGACCCGCGCCGCCCGCGGCGTGCTGCACCCCGACCACTACGACGCCGAGCTCAACTGGCCCGACCGCTGGGCCGCGCTGCGCGAGCGCGTCGCCCGCTCCGGGATGCGCAACTCGCTGCTGCTCGCGATCGCCCCGACGGCGACGATCGCGTCCATCGCCGGCGTGTACGAGTGCATCGAGCCGCAGGTGTCGAACCTCTTCAAGCGCGAGACCCTGTCGGGCGAGTTCCTCCAGGTGAACTCGTACCTGGTGGCGGACTTGAAGAAGCTGGGCGTGTGGGACGCCCAGACGCGGGAGGCGCTGCGCGACTCCAACGGCTCGATCCAGGGCTTCTCCTGGGTCCCGGCGGAGGTCCGCGAGCTGTACCGCACGGCGTGGGAGATCCCGCAGCGCGGTCTGATCGACATGGCGGCGGCGCGCACGCCGTTCCTGGACCAGTCGCAGTCGCTGAACCTGTTCCTGGAGACGCCTACCATCGGCAAGCTCAGCTCGATGTACGCGTACGCCTGGAAGCAGGGCCTGAAGACGACGTACTACCTGCGCTCCCGCCCGGCGACCCGGATCGCCCGCGCCGCGAGCGGCACCACGGCCGCCGTCGCGCCCGTTCCCGCGCAGACCACCGCCGAAGAGGCGGTCGCCTGCTCCCTCGAAAACCCCGAGTCCTGCGAGGCATGCCAGTAATGTCCGACACGTCCACCCCCAAGCGCACCCAGAACCTGCTCGACCCGGGCTTCGAGCTGACCCTGCGGCCGATGCGCTACCCCGACTTCTACGAGCGCTACCGGGACGCGATCAAGAACACCTGGACCGTGGAGGAGGTCGACCTCCACTCGGACGTCGCCGACCTCGCGAAGCTCACGCCGAAGGAGCAGCACCTCATCGGGCGGCTGGTCGCGTTCTTCGCCACCGGTGACTCGATCGTCGCCAACAACCTGGTGCTCACGCTGTACAAGCACATCAACTCCCCCGAGGCGCGGCTGTACCTGAGCCGTCAGCTCTTCGAGGAGGCCGTGCACGTCCAGTTCTATCTGACCCTGCTGGACACCTACCTGCCCGACCCCGAGGACCGGGCGGCGGCCTTCGCTGCCGTCGAGAACATCCCCTCGATCCGCGAGAAGGCGCAGTTCTGCTTCAGGTGGATCGACCAGGTCGAGAAGATCGACCGGCTGGAGACCAAGGCCGACCGCCGTCGCTTCCTGCTGAACCTGATCTGCTTCGCGGCCTGCATCGAGGGCCTGTTCTTCTACGGCGCCTTCGCGTACGTGTACTGGTTCCGCTCCCGCGGCCTGCTGCACGGCCTGGCGACCGGCACCAACTGGGTGTTCCGCGACGAGACCATGCACATGAACTTCGCGTTCGAGGTCGTCGACACCGTCCGCAAGGAGGAGCCGGAGCTCTTCGACGACGAACTCCACCAGCAGGTCACCGACATGCTGAAGGAGGCGGTGGACGCGGAGCTCCAGTTCGGCCGCGACCTGTGCGGCGACGGCCTGCCGGGCATGAACACCGAGTCCATGCGCGAGTACCTCCAGTGCGTCGCCGACCAGCGGCTGGTCCGGCTGGGCTTCGCCCCGGTGTACGGCTCGGAGAACCCGTTCTCCTTCATGGAGCTCCAGGGCGTCCAGGAGCTGACGAACTTCTTCGAGCGCCGCCCGTCGGCGTACCAGGTCGCGGTGGAGGGCTCGGTCTCCTTCGACGACGACTTCTGATCCCGTACGCACGCGAACGCCCGGCCGGGGCTGCCCGGCCGGGCGTTCGCGTGCGTACGGACGAATCGGTGTCCTAGTCGTTCGGGACGGTCTCGTACCGCGGCGTGCCCTCCGCCATCTGCTGCAGCGCGTCCTTGCGGTCCCGCTTCGACAGCCGGTCGATGTACAGCCGCCCGTACAGGTGGTCCGTCTCGTGCTGGAGGCAGCGGGCGAAGTACCCCGTGCCCTCGACCCGGATCTCGTTGCCCTCCAGGTCCTGGCCGCGGACGACCGCGTAGTCCGGGCGGGCCAGCGCAGCGTACGCCGTGGGGACGGACAGGCAGCCCTCATTGGACTCGTCCAGCACCCGGCGCTCGGCCGGCAGCTCCTCCACGACCGGGTTGCAGACCGCGCCGACGTGCCGCACACCCTCGTCGTCGGGGCAGTCGTAGACGAAGACCTTCAGGTCCACGCCGATCTGGTTCGCCGCGAGGCCGACGCCCTCGGCGGTGCGCTGGCTGGCGAACATGTCGTCGACGAGCGCCGCCAGCTCGTCGCCGAACTCGGTGACGTCCCGGCACTCCCGGTGGAGGACCGGGTTGCCCACGACCGTGATGGGACGGGAGGTGCCGCGCTCGCGATGGGCGCGCTCGCGCTCCTCGCAGTCCTCCGTGTCGATGATGAAGTCGTCGACGACCGACTGCTCCGTGTCCTGCTGCGACGCCATGGTTCCTCGATACCCCGGTGATCTTCCTCGGTGGACGGCTCCGAGCCGACCTCGTCCGTACAGGGTACGGAAGCGCCGCCGGCCGCGGGTGCACGGTGCGGCGATCGGCCGGCGTCCGTCAGCAGACCTCTTCGAGGTCCCGCCAGGCCCGGGAGTCCGGGCTGTCGGCGACCCAGCCGTCCAGCAGCCCCCGCACCAGCCCGGCCGGGGCCGCGATGCCGCACTCCCGTTCGGGGTGCCACAGGTCGCCCGCGGTGCGGTGGCCGAGGGGCCCGGGGTGGCCCGGCTCGCTGTGGTCGTGCGGGTCGAGGTGCTCCCCCTCGCCCTCCGCGCTGGGCATCCGGCTCTCCGAGCAGGACCGGCACAACAGCCGTACGGACGAGGACCAGTCCTCGGCGGCGAAGCCCGCGTCGGAGGCCAGCCGCTCCAGGGCGTCGCGGTCGTCCTCGCTTCCGGCCTCCAGCAGGACGACCCAGGTGGGGACGGGTGAGGGCGCCCACAGCTCGATCTCGTCGAAGACGGGGTACGAGGGGCCGGCGGTGGTGGTGCGCTCGCCGTTCGGCACCCCGTCGTGGAGCACGACCTCGCCCCAGCGGCGACCGGACGACGGCAGCGGAATGGACAGCACCTCTATCCGGGCCGGGTCGAGCCGGCGACCCCACACCACCTCGGCCTCGCCCTCCGGCGAGAGCCGCACCGCCGCGCTGCCCAGGTCCATGACGACGGGCTCGCCGACCGGCCCGAAGCCCGTGGCGGAGCCGGCTTCGGAGCGGGAGCGGGAGGAGGGGCCCGGCACCTTCAGGCCGTACGCCTGCCAGGCGCGGCGCGCCAGCGGCCAGTCCTGGAGGGCGGTGGCGGCGATGCCGACGTTCCACCAGTCGGGGGCGCCGTTCTCCTTGTCGAGGAGGGCCACGGCGCGCAGCCCCGCGGCGCGCGCCTGCTCCCAGTCGTGCCGGAACTTGTGCAGCAGGGCGAGGTTGAACCAGGACTCGGAGAGCCAGGGCTCCAGGTCCGCGGCCCGTGTCAGCAGGGCGCCCGCGTCCTCGTACCGCCCGTCGCCGATCAGCGTGAACGCGCGGTCGGTGGCCTGCCGCCACGAGGCGGAGGGCCGATGCCGTACCTTCCCGAAGATCCTCACGATTCCCGCCTGCCGGTCGCTCGGGTCAGTTCCCCCGGACGTGGTCGCCGCGTCTGAGCGCCCTCTGGTCGTCTCTCCTCATTCGCATCCAACCATGCCGCGCTCAGAGCTGGCTCCTTACCCATGGGTTACCCAGGGCGGCGCGGGTCCGACCGCCGGGGACCGAGCCCTTTCGCCCCGTCCCGCGCGAGCACCCTGGCCAGGGATTCCACGACCTCCGGTTGGTGGTCGTGGCCGGTGGCCAGCCGCAGCCGCTCCAGGGCTTCCAGGGCCCTGGCCGCCTGACCGGTCCCGCTGTGGAATCCCGTTCCCCCGGTCAGATCGTCGTATGCGTTCACGGTGCGGACGATTCGCGCCGTGAGCGGCTGCTCGCGGTACGGGTCGGCCTGCCGCTCCACCACGACGGCGACCGCGGCGGGCACGCCGGTCTGGCGGACGACCGCGCCGCCGAGCAGCGCGATCCTGCGCTGCTCGGCGGCGGGCAGCAGGGCGGTGGCCCCCTCGGGGACCGGGTCGACGAGGGAGAGCTGGCCGATGTCGTGCATCAGGGCCGCGTACTCCAGCACGGTCAGGTCGGGCCCGCTCAGCCCCAGGTCGCGCCCGACCTCGGTGCTCAGGTCGGCGACCCGGCGGGCGTGGCCGTGCGGGGTGTAGCCGGCGACCTCGGTGGCGCGGGCGAGGGAGGCGATGGTCTGCCGGTAGGTGGCCTTCACGGCCGCGTACCGCCGCAGGGAGAGCTGGGTGAGCAGCAGGGGCAGGCAGAAGACGGGCAGGGCCCACAGGCCGGCGACGGTGACGGCGAGCGCCATCACCGCGCCGGTGGCGCAGACCGCGGAGCCGATGCCGGGCAGTGCGCGCAGCTCCTCGCGGAGCAGGGCGCCGTACGGGTAGCCGGTGCGCGAGCACTGGATCGCGGCGGCGAGGACGGAGTCCGCGAGGGCGGTGAGGACCAGCAGGACGAGCAGGAAGAGGGCGTACAGGGCGCCCTCGGACCAGTTGACGGGGGCGACGCCGTGGTACACGGGCTGGAAGCACACGGCGACGAAGGCGGCGATCAGGACGCGGCCGGCCAGGTGGTCGAGGACGGGCCCCGGGCCGCAGGAGGCGTGCGGGAGGGAGCCGATCAGGGTCGCGACCAGGACGACGGTGACGACCTGGAAGACGCTGTGGGTGGTCATGCGCCCCCCGCAGTCGCCGAGCAGGGCGTACGCGAGGGCGCCGGCGGCGCCGAGCGGCGCGGGCTCCCGCTCGGCGGGGGTGAACCCGCGGCGGGCGACCTCGCCGATGGTGATGAGCACGCCGAAGGCGAGGGCGATGGCGGGCTCGTGGAGGCCGCCCCAGACGGTGGCGCCCACGCCGGCGCAGACCAGGAGCGCGGCGGCGGCGTGGGCGCCGTTGACCTCGGTGACGCGGGCGAGGTGGAGGGCGCCCGGGCGCCCGCCCGTACGGACGCTCTCGTCACTCATCGGTGGCCGCCTCCGCTCGGCTGGTCGCCGCCCCTCTCGGCGCGCGCGGGCGGGGCCGGGGCGGCGCGGGGCGCGGGCGGCAGCGGTATGGCGGCGGGCGGCGGTGCGGACGGCGGCGGGGGCGCCTCGTCGTCCGAGGTCACGCCGGTCGACCAGCCGTGCCGGGAGAGCGCCCGCACCAGCGCCTGCACCATACGCGGGTCGAACTGGCTGCCGGCGCACCGTTCCAGCTCCTTCAGGGCGACCGACACCGGCCGTGCGCGGCTGTAGGAGCGGGTGGAGGTCATCGCGTCGAAGGCGTCGGCGACGGCGACGACCCGGGCGAACTCGGGGATCTGCTGCCCGGCGAGCCCGGCCGGGTAGCCGGTGCCGTCGAGGCGTTCGTGGTGGTGGAGGATGGCGGCGCGCGCCTCGTCGAGGAAGCAGATGCCGCGGGTGATCTCGTGCCCGTACTCGGGGTGGAGTTCGATGACCCGGCGCTCCTCGGGCGTCAGCGGTCCCTCCTTGCGCAGGATGCGGGTGGGGACGCCGAGCTTGCCGACGTCGTGCAGGATCCCGGCGAACCGGATCGCCTCCAGGCGTTCTCCGTCCATCCGCAGCTCGCGGGCGATCAGCACGGAGGCGCGGCCGACCCGCTCGCTGTGGCCGCGGGTGTAGCGGTCCTTGAGGTCGACGGCCTGCACCAGGGCCCGGATGGTGGCCTGGTGGGCGGTGGACTCGCGGTGGTACTGGGCGAAGAGCCAGCAGGAGATGTACATCGGCAGCAGGACGAAGAGCGCGGACACCGGCCCGTACGGGCTGCGCCACAGCACCGCCATCATCAGCCCGGCCAGGCCGTGCACCAGGTGCGGCACGGCGGCGCCGGGAACCAGTCCGTGCCAGGCGCGGCGCAGCGGCAGCCGTTCGGCGGTGGCGAGGACGCCGCCCTCCAGGACGCCGAGGACCAGGCAGAACGCGAGCGCGCCTGCTGCCGCCGGCAGCAGGACGTAGGGGAAGTCGGGCGGGCCCGGGGCGTCGTCCACGCCGAGGAGGTCGTACGTGCGCGCCGCGGCCCAGGTGGCGAGCGCGAGTTGGGCGGCGCGCCACACGCGGCGCACGCCGGCGGGACGGCGCTCGACCCGGCCGAGCAGGGCGCCGGGCACGGCGACCAGGGCGGCGGCCTCGGCGGGCAGCAGGAACGCGGCGGCGAGCAGCACCGGGAAGAAGGAGCCGGGGCTGACGGGGACGGAGTAGCGCGTGAAGGGGTGGCGGCCGGGCAGCTCGCACGCCGTGTACAGGCCGGCGAGCAGTCCGACGGTCAGCCAGGACGTGGTGTCGCTGAGGACCGCGGGCACGGCGCACGCGACGGTGCCGAGGACGGCGCAGAGGACGTAGGCGTACGCCCCTGTAGGTACGGAGCTCATCGCCGCGCCACCCCCTCATCGTCACCCGAGCGTCACGCTAACGAGCGCTGAAAAGGGGAGTGACGGCTTATCCGATAGTTCCCGCATTCGGGTGAAGGAGGGTCCGGAAGGGGACGCGGAAAGGCGCGCCGCTTTGATCGCGGCGCGCCGGTGACGCAGGAATGCGCGGGGTGTGCCGGCCGTCGGAGGGCCGGCCGGGGTCAGTCCTTGGCGGGCTCGGCGCCGGCGACGGTGACGTCCTCGTCGGGCACCGGGTGTCCGGCGCGGATCAGGTCGATCCGGCCGAGCACCTTGGAACGCAGGTCGGCGGGGACGTCGTCCGAGCCGCAGCAGCGCTTGACCAGCTTCTTGACGGCCTTCTCCAGCCCGTACATCTCCAGGCAGGGAGAGCACTCCTCGAAGTGCACTTCGAACTTGGTGCAGTCACCGTCGGGCATCTCGCCGTCGAGGAGCTCGTAGAGGTGGTCCAGGACCTCCGAGCAGTCCGTCTCGTGCGGCTCTCCGCAGCTCATGAGCCCGAACCTTTCACTTCGTTCGACTCCCCCGCACCGGCCGGGACGAGCCCGCGCTCGCGCGCGTAGTCCTCCAGCATGCCGCGCAGTTGGCGCCGGCCCCGGTGCAGGCGGGACATCACCGTCCCGATGGGTGTACCCATGATGTCCGCGATCTCCTTGTACGCAAAGCCCTCGACGTCCGCGAGATAGACCGCGATGCGGAACTCCTCGGGGATGGCCTGGAGCGCGGCCTTCACGTCCGAGTCGGGCAGGTGGTCGAGCGCCTGCGACTCGGCGGAGCGCAGACCGGTCGACATGTGCGACTCGGCGCGCGCGAGCTGCCAGTCCTCGATCTCCTCGGCGGCGCTGCGCTGGGGCTCGCGCTGCTTCTTCCGGTAGGAGTTGATGAAGGTGTTGGTGAGGATCCGGTAGAGCCACGCCTTGAGGTTGGTGCCCTCGCGGAACTGGTGGAACGACCCGTACGCCTTGGCATACGTCTCCTGCACCAGGTCCTCCGCGTCGGCCGGGTTGCGCGTCATGCGCAGCGCCGCGGAGTACATCTGGTCGAGGAAGGCGAGGGCGTCCCGCTCGAAGCGGGCGTTGCGCTCGGCGGTGGTCTCCGCGCCGCGCTCCTCCGCCCGTGCGGCGTCAGCCGCGGCGGACGCTTCCGTCTCCGTACGCGCCTGCTCCGCCTGGCCGCCGTCGGTCCCTGCGTCGGTCCCAGTGACCGGACCCACCTCCTCCAACCCGGTGGCGGGGCCGAGTGCGGACCCGCTCGAATCGGAGAATAGTCGACCTGCGGCGGCGGGCTCTCGGTGATCGACCCCGCCCTTCGCCCGCTCGGGGGCGGCAGCAGCCGCCGAGAGCACGGTCCACTCCAGGTCAGCGGCGTGCGGGCGGCGGGGGCAGATGGTCGAACCCATGCGAAGGACTCCTACTCCATGCTCTGCTTGGTGGCCGGCTGGCTGCTTGCGGCGGCTTGCGTCGTCGTGCCGTTGTGTTGCTCGGGTATTCGCCTCAACAGAGTCGGTGACCCGGGCATTCCCCGGCCCTCACCCCGGTCACGGCAGTTTCCGCAGCCACCGGCGCACCGCGTCCGTGATGGTGGTCACGGTCTCGGCTTCGGTGCGGCCGGAGCGCTTGGGGACTTTGAAGGAGTGGTCGGCGTCCGGGACGGCGACGAGGGCGTGGTCGCCGGCGGGGAATTCGTCGGGGGCGCCGAAGGGGTCGTGCGCGCCCTGGACGACGAGGGTGGGCAGGCCGCTCCCCAGGAGTTCCTCGGCCCGGGACTTCTCGGGGCGGCCCGGCGGGTGCAGCGGGAAGCTGAGGGCGAGCACCGCGCGGGCGCCGAGCGCACTGCCCGTACGGCAGGCGACGCGGGCGCCGGCGCTGCGCCCGCCGGCGACGACGGGCGGTCCGGCGGCGACCAGGGCGGGCCACAGTCCGCGCCAGCCCTCGTCGAGGGTCTTGGGCGCGGGGGCGACCTTCTTGCCGGCCACCCGCCAGGGCTGTTCGACCAGGGCGACGGTGACGCCGTCGGCGGGCAGGGCGCGGGCGAGCGCCTGGAGGTCGGGGGCTCCGATGCCGCCGCCGGCGCCGTGGCCGAGGGCGAGCACCAGCCGCGGGGCGTCGGCGCGGTGCCAGGTGATGCGGGCGGTGCCGACCGGGGTGGGGACCTCTTCTTCGGCTGCGGCTGCGTTCTTCTTCGTGGTCACGCCGCCATCCTGCCGAACGGCCGGCGGGACGGGACGGTGGCGCCGGGGCGTCAGAAGAGCGTGCCCTCTTCCGGCGCAGCCAGCTCGGTCAGCAGCTCGGGCCCGTTGTTGCGGACGTTGCTGACGGCGGTGGGCACCGGGTACGCCCGCATCAGGCCCTCCGGCGGCGGGGCCAGCAGCGAGGTGAGGTCGTCGACGTCCGTACGGGACGGGTCCAGCCAGGCGTCCCAGCGGTCGGGGGTGAGCATCAGCGGCATCCGCGGGTGGATCTCGGCGAGCGAGCCCGGCCCTTCGGCCGGCGCGACGCCCAGGGGCCCCTTCTCGGCCTCCGTGGTGATGACGGTGCAGGTGGCCCACCACGCCTGGGGGTGGTCGTCGGGCAGGGTCCGGTCGCGCCAGAACTCGTACAGGCCGGCCATCGCGAAGACGGACCCGTCGGCGGGGGTCACGAAGTACGGCTGCTTGCGGGGCCGCTTCTTGCGGCCCTGCTCCTCCAGCTTCCGTTCGTCGGCGGCGGTGACCCACTCGAAGTAGCCGTCGGCGGGGAGGATGCAGCGGCGGGCGGCGAAGGGGCGCCGGAAGGACGGCTTCTCGTGGACCGTCTCCGCGCGCGCGTTGATCATTCGGGCCGCGCCCTCCGGCGACTTGGCCCAGGAGGGCACCAGGCCCCACTTCAGGGCCCGCAGCTGACGAACCGGACGGGGGTCGTCCGCGTCTTTCAGAGGGCGTTCGAGTATCGCGTGGACCAGCTTGGTGGGGGCCACGTTGTAGTCCGGGGCCAGGGTCTCCTCCGGCTCCCACCTCTGGACGTCGAAGATGGTGACCAGGTCCTCGGGCTGTCGGCTCGCCGCATAACGTCCACACATGAGTGCCACACTGCCACTCCCGCCCGCCGAGCAAGGAGCCGCCCCACAAATGGATAGGACTCATTCCGCTTCCCTCCCTTCTACCACTGGACCCTCCGGCGGGCCGGAGGCCGGCGTCCCGCTCGGCAGCACCTCCTTCGGCGACCTGTGGGACCGGCTGGTCGGCACGCAGCCGGCGCCCGAGCAGTGGGTGGTGGTGGTCGCCGGGACGCTCGCGCTGATAGCCGTCGTGCCCAATCCCCTGTGGCGGCTGTCGCGGAACGCGGTCACCATCGCCCACGAGGGCGGCCACGGCCTGGTGGCCCTGCTCACCGGCCGCACCCTGGAGGGCATCCGGCTGCACTCCGACACCAGCGGCCTGACCGTCAGCCGGGGCCGGCCGACCGGGCTCGGCATGGTCCTCACCGCGGCGGCCGGGTACACCGCGCCGCCCCTGTTGGGCCTGGGCGGCGCCTGGCTGCTGACCGCCGGCCACATCACCCTGCTGCTGTGGCTGGCCACCGCCCTGCTGCTCGGGATGCTGGTGATGATCCGGAACGCGTACGGCGTGCTCACCGTGGTCCTCACCGGCGCGCTCTTCGTGCTGGTCTCCTGGCTGGCCGACCCGGAGGTGCAGGCCGGGTTCGCGTACGCGGCCGTGTGGTTCCTGCTGCTCGGCGGGGTGCGCCCGGCCTTCGAACTCCAGGCCAAGCGGCGCTACGGCGAGGCGCCCGACTCCGACGCGGACCAGCTCTCCCGGCTGACGAACGTGCCGGCGGCGCTGTGGCTGCTGCTCTTCCACGCGGTGTCGCTCTGCTCGCTGATCGGCGGCGGACGCTGGCTGCTCGACCTCTGATCGACACCCGGCCCCGACGCCCGGGACCGCCACCGGCCCCGATCACACATCGTGAGCACCGTTCAGGAACTTCGTTATCACATGCCGGTTACGCCCCTGTTTCCCCGCATTTGATCAAGATCGAGGCCCGGCCCGAGCCACTAAAGTATTGGCCATGACCGAAGCCTCCGTGCACCACGCCCCCGCCCTCTGGCCCGCTCCGTACGCGACCGGCGCCGTCGACGCGACCGTCACCGTGCCCGGATCCAAGTCGGTCACCAACCGCGCCCTGGTGCTGGCCGCGCTGGCCGCCGAGCCGGGGTGGCTGCGCCGCCCGCTGCGCTCCCGCGACAGCCTGCTGATGGCCGAGGGGCTGCGGGCGCTCGGCGTCGGCATCGAGGAGGGCGTCGGCCCCGACGGCGAGGGCGAGAGCTGGCGCGTCATCCCCGCCGGGCTGCACGGCCCCGCCACGGTCGACGTCGGCAACGCCGGCACCGTGATGCGCTTCCTGCCGCCCGTCGCCACCCTCGCGGACGGCCCCGTCCGCTTCGACGGCGACCCCCGATCGTATGAACGTCCGCTGCACGGCGTGATCGACGCGCTGCGCGCCCTCGGTGCCCGGATCGACGACGACGGCCGGGGCGCGCTCCCGCTCACCGTGCACGGCGGCGGCGCCCTCGACGGCGGCCCCGTGGAGATCGACGCGTCCTCCTCGTCCCAGTTCGTCTCCGCCCTGCTGCTCTCCGCCCCCCGCTTCAACCAGGGCGTCGAGGTCCGGCACGTGGGCGCCCGGCTGCCCTCCATGCCGCACATCCGCATGACGGTCGACATGCTGCGCGCGGTCGGCGCGCAGGTCGACGAGCCGGAGACCGGCGGCGAGCCCAACGTCTGGCGGGTCTCCCCCTCCGCGCTGCTCGGCCGCGACCTGACCATCGAGCCCGACCTGTCGAACGCCCAGCCGTTCCTGGCCGCGGCCCTGATCACCGGCGGCCGGGTCACCGTCCCCGACTGGCCCGAGCGCACCACCCAGCCCGGTGACGCCCTGCGCCGGATCTTCACCGAGATGGGTGGCGCCTGCGAACTCACCGACCTGGGCCTGACCTTCACCGGCAGCGGCCGGGTGCACGGCATCGACGTGGACCTGAGCGAGGTCGGCGAGCTGACCCCCGGCATCGCGGCGGTCGCCGCCCTCGCCGACTCGCCCTCGACGCTGCGCGGCGTGGCCCACCTGCGGCTGCACGAGACGGACCGGCTGGCCGCGCTCACCAAGGAGATCAACGGGCTCGGCGGCGACGTGACGGAGACCGAGGACGGCCTCCACATCCGCCCGCGCCCCCTGCACGGCGGGGTCTTCCACACGTACGACGACCACCGCATGGCGACCGCCGGCTCGATCATCGGGCTCGCCGTCGAGGGCGTGGAGATCGAGAACGTCGCCACGACCGCGAAGACGCTGCCCGACTTCCCGGCGATGTGGTCCGCCATGCTCGGCACCGACCGAACTGCGGGGGCCGAAAGCTGAACGGGATCTGAGGACATGCGGCGCTACGGCAAGAACCCCGACGAGGACGACGTCCGCGTACGTCCCAACCGCAAGGGCAACCGCCCGCGGACGAACATCCGGCCCAAGCACGAGGACGCCTCCGAGGGGATGGTCCTCACCGTCGACCGCGGCCGGCTGACCTGCCTCGTCGACGACCGGGTCGTGGTCGCCATGAAGGCCCGCGAGCTGGGCCGCAAGGCGGCCGTCGTCGGGGACCGGGTCGCGCTCGTCGGCGATCTGTCCGGCGCCAGGGACACCCTGGCCCGCATCGTCCGGATCGAGCCCCGCACCTCGGTGCTGCGCCGCACCGCGGACGACGACGACCCGTACGAGCGGGTGGTCGTCGCCAACGCCGACCAGTTGGCCGTCGTCACCGCGCTCGCCGACCCCGAGCCACGGCCGCGGCTGATCGACCGCTGCCTCGTCGCCGCGTTCGACGGCGGGCTCGATCCGCTGCTGGTGCTGACGAAGTCGGACCTGGCGCCCCCGGACGAGCTGTTGGCGATGTACGGCGCGCTCGGCGTCCCGTACATCGTCACCACCCGCGAGGAGTTCGAGGACGGCGTCGCGGCGGACCGGGTGCTCCAGCACCTGGTGGGCCGCACCACCGCCTTCGTCGGCCACTCCGGCGTCGGCAAGACGACGCTGGTCAACGCACTGGTGCCGAAGGACCGCAGACGCAGTACGGGCCACGTCAACGCGGTCACCGGACGCGGCCGGCACACCACCACCTCGGCGCTGGCGCTCCCGCTCACCGGCAACGACGGCGGCTGGGTGATCGACACCCCGGGCGTACGTTCCTTCGGCTTGAACCACGTCGACCCGGCACGCGTCATCCACGCCTTCCCCGACCTGGAGCCCGGCACGGAGAACTGCCCGCGTGCGTGCAGCCACGACGAGCCCGACTGCGCGCTCGACGCCTGGGTGGCCGAGGGCCACGCCGACCCGGCGCGCCTCGTCTCACTGCGGCGACTTCTCGCCACCCGCGAGCGGCACGAGGGCGACTGACACCGCTGGTCACACCCGGTGTGCCGGGGCGCGCGGGGCGGCTGCGACGCGCAGCGCAGCGGCTCGGGCAGGTTTGCGGGCTACTGATGTTGGTAAGTGCATAATCGCATCAAAGACCGACGAAGCAGTCACCGACTGTTGGGGAGGCACTTTCCATGGCGTGGCTGCTCGTGGTGGTCGCCGGGATTCTCGAAACCGGCTTCGCGGTCTGTCTGAAGCTCTCCCACGGATTCACCCGACTGTGGCCCACCGTCGCCTTCGCGGCCTTCGCCCTCGGCAGCTTCGGCCTGTTGACGCTGGCGCTGAAGCGGCTCGACGTGGGCCCGGCGTACGCGGTGTGGACCGGCATCGGCGCGGCCGGCACGGCGATCTACGGCATGATCTTCCTCGGCGACCTGGTCTCGACGCTGAAGATCGTCTCCATCACGCTGGTGATCGTCGGCGTCATCGGCCTCCAGCTCTCCGGCTCCACGCACTGACGCCCCACGCCGTGCGACGGCGACTAGAAGGGGCGACCGACCGCGGTCCGCACGATCGAGCCGACTCCGTCGCCGTCCGGGGCCACCACGTACGACAGCGCCAGCCGGACCGCGACCTCGCAGCGGTACGCGAGCACGGCGACCTCCTCCGGCGTGCGCCCGCTCCCACCGGCGTCCCAGCCGCCGCCCCCGCCCCTGGTGAGCGCCGAGAGCGCCGCCAGCGAACGGTCCCGTATCGCCGCGGCCAGGTCAGCGGGGTCGGGCGGGCCCGCGTCCGCGCGGCGCTGCGCGGGCGCCCCGCCCTGCGGCGCACCGGGCCCGACGGGTCTGGGGGCCGGCAGCCGCTCGCCCCAGCAACCCGTGAGCAGTGCGTGCAGCACGGGTCTGGCGCGCGCCTGGGTGACCGTCCACTCCGCGACGGCGACGAGCCGGTCGACCACCCCGCCGCCGTTGGCTCCCGCGTTGACTCCGTTGAGGGCCGCGGTGACCGGGGAGGCGCACGGGGGCCGGTCGCGCAGCAACCGGTCCACTCCGTGGAAGTACGCGTCGGCCTCCCGCCGCACCAGTGCCCGCGCCAGGCCGTCCTTGCCGCCGAACTCGTTGTACAACGTCTGCCGGGAGACGCCCGCGGCTGCCGCGACGTCCACCATCCGCACCGCTGACCAGGGACGTTCATCGAGCGCCAGCAGTGCGGCACTCAGCAGGGACTCTCGCGCTGTGGGCACCGGCACCTCCAGACCGCAGGGCACTGCGCCCAGAGTTGACGGGCCGTCCGAAGGTGTCAAGGGCCGCTGCGGGGGCGGAGGGGGGCCTGCGGGAGCGACCCCGGACGGCCCGCGTGCGACCCCCCGCACTGCCCGCCGCGGGGTCCGATCCGGGCGGAATCCGGGCCCGGCACGGGACCGCACCGGCTCGATAGAGTGAGGATCATGGCCGATTACCACGATGACCTGCGCCTCGCCCACGTACTCGCGGACGCGGCCGACGCCGCCACCATGGAGCGCTTCAGAGCGATCGACCTCAAGGTCGAGACCAAGCCGGACATGACCCCGGTGAGCGAGGCCGACCGTGCGGCCGAGGAGCTGATCCGCGGCCACCTCCAGCGGGCCCGGCCGAGGGACGCCGTCGTCGGCGAGGAGTACGGCACGGCGGGCACCGGCCCGCGCCGCTGGATCGTCGATCCGATCGACGGCACGAAGAACTACGTCCGCGGCGTGCCCGTGTGGGCGACGCTGATCTCCCTCACGGTGCAGGGCGACGACGGGTACGAGCCGGTCGTCGGGGTCGTCTCCGCGCCCGCGCTGGGACGGCGCTGGTGGGCCGCGCGGGGCGCCGGCGCGTACACCGGCCGCTCCCTCACCTCGGCCTCCCGGATCCGGGTGTCCCGCGTGGGCCGGATCGAGGACGCCTCCTTCGCGTACTCCTCGCTGTCCGGCTGGGAGGAGCGGGGGCGGCTGGACGGCTTCCTCGACCTGACCCGCGCCTGCTGGCGGACCCGCGGGTACGGCGACTTCTGGCCGTACATGATGGTCGCCGAGGGGTCGGTGGACATCTGTGCGGAGCCGGAGCTGTCACTGTGGGACATGGCGGCCAACGTGATCGTGGTGCAGGAGGCCGGCGGCACGTTCACCGGGCTCGACGGCCGCCCCGGCCCGCACAGCGGCAACGCGGCGGCGTCGAACGGGCTGCTCCACGAGGAGCTGCTGGGGTACGTGGGCAGCCGCGGCGCCTAGCTAGCGGCCCGCCCGGGGGCGCACGCCCGTCGCGGGCCACCCGAGAAGCGCACGTCGTGGGCCCGGTCGGAAAGGCCGGGCCCACCCCCTTGCTGCCACCCGGCTGACCTGCAACTCTGAAAGTCACCCCACTTGTGAACTTGTGAATCGGTTCTCTAAGGAACCGGTCCTCCTAGGAGGTGGCTCCATCCATGCTCGTCCGTGACGCCATGAGCACGGTGGTCCTCACCATCGGGCCAGCTCACACCCTCCGTCAGGCCGCCCGTCTGATGGCCGCGCGCCGGGTCGGCGCGGCCGTGGTCCTCGACACCGACGCCGAGGGCATGGGCATCATCACCGAGCGCGACATCCTCACGTCGGTGGGCACCGGGGAGAACCCGGACCTGGAGACCGCAGGTGCCCACACCACCACCGACGTCGTCTTCGCGGCGCCCTCCTGGACCCTGGAGGAGGCGGCGGAGGCCATGTCCCACGGCGGCTTCCGACATCTGATCGTGCTGGACGACGAAGGCCCCGTCGGCGTCGTCTCCGTACGCGACATCGTCCGCTGCTGGGCCCCGGACCGCCGCCAGCACACCACCCTGGTGGGCTGAGCACGACCGGGGCACCGCATGCGGGAGGGGCCGGACCCGTCGCGCTCCGACGGGCCCGGCCCCTCCTCCTACGACAAGCGTCCGTCAGCCGCGCAGGGCCTGGACCGCGGCCTCCAGCCGCTTGCCGAAGTCACCGTCCGCCTGGCGGAAGTTGTTGATCGCGCGCTCGGCGATGTCGTCGCGCGACACCCCGGCGATCCCGCCGGCCAGGTTCTCGATCAGCCGGGCCTTCTCGTCCTCCGACATCAGCCGGTAGAGGTTGCCCGCCTGGACGAAGTCGTCGTCCTCGGTGTGACTGGGCGCCTCGTGGGTGCCCGTCGCCCCGGTGACCTGCGTCGCCGCCCACAGCGGACGGTCAGTCTGGAACGGGCCGCCGAAGCTGTTCGGCTCGTAGTTCTTCGCGCCCTTGTGCCGACCGTCGTAGAGGAAGCCGTCCCGGCTGTTGGTGCGCGCCTCGGTGGCGTGCGGGCGGTTCACCGGCAGGTGGTCGGCGTTGATGCCGACGCGGTAGCGGTGGGCGTCGCCGTACGCGAAGAGACGGCCCTGGAGCATCTTGTCCGGGGACGGGCCGATGCCCGGCACGAAGTGCGCGGGGCTGAAGATGGACTGCTCGACCTCGGCGAAGATGTTCTCCGGGTTCCGGTTGAGCTCCAGCTTGCCGATCTCGACCGGCGGGTAGTCCTCGTGCGGCCAGACCTTGGTCAGGTCGAAGGGGTTGAAGCGGTAGTTCGCCGCCTCGGCCGCGGGCATGACCTGCACCTGCACGGTCCAGGACGGGAACTCCCCGCGCTCGATCGACTCCCGCAGGTCGCGCTGGTGGCTGTCCGGGTCCTCACCGGCGAGCTTGTTGGCCTCGGCCGCGGTCAGGGTCTTGATGCCCTGGTCGGTCTTGAAGTGGTACTTCACCCAGAAGACCTCGCCGGCCTCGTTCGTCCACTGGTACGTGTGCGAGCCGTAGCCGTTCATGTGGCGGTACGAGGCGGGGATGCCGCGGTCGCCGTGCAGCCAGGTCACCTGGTGCGTCGACTCGGGCGAGAGGCCCCAGAAGTCCCAGACGTTGTCCGCCTCCTGCGAGCCGGTGTACGGGTCGCGCTTCTGGGTGTGGATGAAGTCCGGGAACTTGATGGCGTCCTTGATGAAGAAGATCGGGGTGTTGTTCCCGACGAGGTCGTAGTTGCCCTCCTCGGTGTAGAACTTCAGCGCGAAGCCGCGCGGGTCGCGCACCGCGTCCGCCGCACCGAGGTTGCCCGCGACCGTCGAGAAGCGCAGGAAGGTCTCTGTCTCCTTGCCGACCTCCGAGAGGAAGGCGGCGCGCGTCCACTGCGAGACGTCCCTCGTGACGGTGAAGGTGCCGTAGGCCCCCGCACCGCGCGCGTGGACGACGCGCTCCGGAATGCGCTCGCGGTTGAAGTGCGCCAGCTTCTCCAGCAGCAGCTGGTCCTGGACGAGAACAGGCCCGCCGACGCCCGCGGTCTCGCTGTTCTGATTGTCGGCTACCGGCGCCCCGGCCTCCGTGGTGAGCGGTCCCTGCGTCGTCACGTGTGCCTCCTGCGTCATCCGCGTGTGTCTCTGTCCCTTGGCGTTCGCCGGTCTCGATCCTACGATGGACTTTGTCTAAGTCAAGTGAGCTTCCAAAGTCACACCCGTTCGGGATCTAGGTCCCACCACTGTTAGGCTGGTCCTTATGAGTGACCTGTTGCAACGACTCCGCGGACGCGGCTGGCGCATGACCGCGCAGCGGCGCGTCGTGGCGGAGGTCCTCGACGGCGACCACGTCCATCTGACGGCCGACGAGGTGCACGCACGGGCGACGGAGAAGCTGCCGGAGATCTCCCGCGCGACGGTCTACAACACCCTCGGCGAACTGGTCTCGCTCGGCGAGGTCCTGGAAGTGGCCACGGACCGCCGCGCCAAGCGGTACGACCCGAACGCCCACCGCCCGCACCACCACCTGGTCTGCGCCCGCTGCGGCGCCATCCGTGACGTGCGCCCGGCCGGCAATCCCCTCGCAGACCTGCCCGAGTCGGAGCGCTTCGGCTTCACGGTCTCGGACGTCGAGGTCACGTACCGCGGCGTCTGTCCGAACTGCGCGTAACGACGCGGCGCGCCCGGACCCCTCTCCGCACAAGCACCGCGCCCGCACGCCTCGCCGCACGAACACGGCGTGCCGTGAGCGCATCCACGCACACGACGGCGGCCCGGTACTCGATGAGTACCGGGCCGCCGTCTTCAGTAGCGGGGACAGGATTTGAACCTGCGACCTCTGGGTTATGAGCCCAGCGAGCTACCGAGCTGCTCCACCCCGCGTCGGTGAACACCACACTACGTTGCTCCGACCGGCCAGTGCAAATCGCTTCCGATCGCCCCGCCCGGACGGGCGGTGCCGGGCCTTGCGCGGCCTCTGCGAGTGGGGGGCGCTCACCTTGGGTGCGCGCCCCGCACAGGGCCCCGCGGACGCCCTACGCCGTGAGCTCCTGGTGCAGCGCCTCCTGGAGGCGGGCCGCCCGCTCCGCGACCTCCGCCGGGCCCAGCTCCACCGCCCGGACGCACCAGCGCTTGCCCTCGGCCAGCTCGCCGCGCCGGGCGGCCAGCAGCGCCAGGCGCAGCGCGGCACGTCCGTGGCCCGCGCGGGCGGCCCTGGTCCACCACAGCGCGGCCTCCCGCTCGTTCCCCTCGCGGGCGAGCAACAGCCCCAGATTGAACGCGCCGTTGCGGCTGCCCGCCTCGGCCGCCTCGCGGTACCACCGCGCGGCCTCGCCCAGGTCGCCCCGCGCGGCGGCGAGCATCCCGACCCGGACCTGCGCCCGGCGGTGCCCCTGCTCGGCGGCACGCTCGTACCACTCCTCGCACTCGGTCTTCTCGCCCACCGCCGCCTCGCCCAGCACGGGCCGGCTCTGCGGCGGCTGGCGCGCGTCCAGGAGCGTGGCCAGGCGGAACGCCGCCTCCGCGCTCCCGCCGCCCGCGGCGCACCGCAGATGGCGCTCGGCGGTCCGCTCGTCACCCTCGCGCAGCCGCGCTATGCCGACCTGGAGCGCGGCCTCGGTGTGCCCGGCGGCGGCGGCCCGCTCGTACCAGACCAGCGCGTTGCGGTCGTCGTCCCGGCCGACGTAGAGGATGCCGAGGTTGAACGCCGCGTCGACGCTGCCGGCCTCGGCGGCCTTGGAGAACCACGGCTCGGCGCCGAGCGCGTCCCCCGCCTGGAGGAGCAGCACGGCGAGCGCGTTCGCGGCCTCGCGGTGGCCGGCGTAAGCGGCCTGGCGGTACCACTGCTCGGCCTGCGCTATGCGCCCCTGGGCCGCACAGAGCAGACCGAGGTTGTACGCGCCGTTGACGTCGCCCGCCGTCATGGCGGCGCGGTACCAGCGCTCGGCGGTCTGCGGCTCGCCGCGGGCGGCGTGCAGCGCGCCGAGCGCGTTCGCGGCGTTCCCGTCGCCCTCCTGCGCGGCCCGCAGCCACCAGATCGCGGCGCTCTCCTCGTCGCCCGCGTCCCGCAGCAGGAAGCCGAGGGCGCACGCGGCCCTGGCCTCGCCGTCCTTGGCGGACGTGAGGTACCAGCGGCCGGCTTCCTTCAGCTCGCCGCGCTTCTCCAGGATGGCGCCGAGGTACAGCGCGGCGCGCCGGTGGCCGCGCGCCGCGGCCTGTCGGTACCACTGGGCGGCCTCGTCGAGCGGGGACAGCGGCCCCTTGGGCCGGTTGCGGGTCGAGGTGTCCGCACGGCCCCTGCCGTCGTCCGTCTCGCCCTCCGCGCCCGCCACGGGGATGTCGGTGCGGGACCCGGGCTCGCCGCGGAAGCCGGTCTCGGCCCGGAAGCCGAACTCGGTACGGATCCCGGACTCGGTGCGGACGCCGAGGGAGGCGCGGGCCGCGGGCTCGGTGCGGTCGAGCGAGCCGGGCGGCCGGGTCTCCTCGGCCGCGCGCAGCTCCAGGATCCGGGCGAGGCGGTACGACGCCTCCCGGTGCCCGCGCTCGGCGGCGGCGCGCAGCCACCGCTCCGTCCCCACGTCGCCGCGGTGCTCCAGCAGGTCGGCGAGCGCGTACGCGCCGAGGGCGTGGCCCTGCTCGGCGGACTGGCGCAGCCAGTACTCCGCGGCGGGCTCGTCGCCGCGCTCGCGGAAGTGCCGCCCGAGCGCGTGCGCCGCGGCGGCGGACCCGGCGACGGCGGCGACGCGCCACCAGCCGGCCGCCTCCTCCGGATAGCCCCGCTGGTGCAGCAGCACGCCGAGGTTGTTCGCGGCGGCCCGGTCGCCCGCGGCCGTCGCGGACCGCAGATACGGCTCGGCGTCGTCGAGGTCGCCACGGCGCAGCAACAGCGCACCGAGCACGCTCATGGAAGCGGTGTCGCCGCCGTCTGCTGCCCGGCGGTGCCGCGCTTCCGTACCGGCGGTCTCCACAGCGTCAACACTGGCACCGCTTGCATCAGGCGCACCAGTGTTCGTCGTCACATGCGGTGCATCTGCTGCGGTTCCAGCATGACGCTGCACAAACCGCCCTGTCTCCAACAGAGTTGCCCTGTCCCCCATAAATTCCATCGTCGCACCACCCGCAACCCGCGTACATCTGGTATATCGCAGCCAGTGAGGTCACTTCAGCGTTTTGTCGACATGCCCACAGAGAGATAAGTCAAACACTCTCGGGCCCAACTTGCCCGTCGGCGCGCGCAGTTCTCGGTGTCGAGTTCTCCGCGTCCCGCTCCCCCACCGTCCCGTCGGGTGCGTATACGCACGAAGAGGGCCCGGATCCTCAAAGGATCCGGGCCCTCTTCGATTCAGTAGCGGGGACAGGATTTGAACCTGCGACCTCTGGGTTATGAGCCCAGCGAGCTACCGAGCTGCTCCACCCCGCGTCGGTGTGTAGTGACACTATCACGACGCGGGATGGCTCCAGCTCACACCATCGGCACCGGCTATGACGCCTTGGTCGCCGGTGGCGACTTCGTGCCCGCCGGTGGCTGGGCCGGCGGGGCTGCCGCACCCCGCTGGGCCGCAGCCAGCCGTTCGAGCGCCGCGTCGAGCTGGTCCTCCGCCCGACCGACGGCCTCACGGTCCGTCGGGTCCTTCTTCAGGACCGCGTTCACCTCGTCGTACGCCTTCAGCACGTCCTCGATGGCCTTCTTCGTCGCCGGGTCGTTCGCCCCCGGCGGGGTCGTCGGCGGCGTCGGCGGCTTGGTCGTGTCCTCGCCCGGTGGCTCCTCGGCCGTCTGCTGCCCGAAGGCCGCGTCCAGCGACTCCGTCAGGCTGTCCTTGAAGACCGGTTTGCCACCGCCGTAGGCGACGGCCACCTTCTTCAGCAGCGGATAGTTCGCACTGCCACCGCGCGCGTACACCGGCTCGACGTAGAGGAAGCCGCCGTCCAAGGGGATCGTCAGGAGGTTTCCGTACTCGATGTCGGAGTCGGTGCCTCTGAGGTCACGGACGAACGTGGCGACTTCGGGCACGCCGTTCAACTCGCTCTGCACCTGCGAGGGACCCTGGACGGTCCCGGTGACTCTCAGGAGTCTGATGGAGCCGTAGTCGGGACTGTTGGCGTCCGCGTCCACCGCCATGTACGCGCTGAGGTTCGGCCGGCCGGACGGCGTGAACGTCGTCGTCAGCGAGAACTTCTGCTCCTCGTCGCCCGGCATCTTCAGGCTGAGGTAGTACGGCGGGACCGCGCTGGTGTCCTTCTTGTTCGTCGGGTCGTCCGGCACCTGCCAGGCGTCCGAGCCGCTGTAGAACTGGTCGGGCTCGGTGACGTGGTACCGGGTCAGCAGCTCGCGCTGCACCTTGAACATGTCCTGCGGGTAGCGCAGGTGGGACTTCAGCTCCGGGCTGATGTCGCCCTTGGGCTTCACCGTGCCGGGGAACGCCTTCATCCAGGTCTTGAGCACCGGGTCCTTGGTGTCCCACTGGTACAGCTTCACCGAGCCGTCGTAGGCGTCGACGGTGGCCTTGACCGAGTTCCGGATGTAGTTGACCTGGTTCTGCTGGGCGACGACCGCGCGTTGGCTGGTGGTCAGCGAGTCGGCGGTGGTGTCGCCGAGCGTCGTCCGGGAGGCGTAGGGATAGCCGTTCGTCGTGGTGTACGCGTCGACGATCCACTGGATCCGGCCCTCGACGACCGCCGGATAGGCGTCGCCGTCGATCGTCAGCCAGGGCGCGACCGCCTCGACCCGCTCCTTGGGCGTGCGGTTGTAGAGGATCTTCGAGCCCTCGCCGATGGCGCCCGAGTAGAGGATCCGGGGCTCGCTGAAGGCCACCGCGTACGCCGCGCGGTTCAAGGTGTTGGAGAGGCTGACGCCGCTCTTGCCCTTGTAGCTCGTGTACTGCGTGTCGCCGCCGGTCGGCTCGTAGTCCAGCTCCCGCTGGGGGCCGCCGACGATCGAGTACTGCGCGGTCTTCTCGCCGTAGTAGACCCGCTGCTCGTGCTTGGGCAGCTGACCGGTGGTCGGCAGCCCGGACTCGGTGAAGTCCGGCGACCCGACGGTGCCCTTGTTCGGATCGGTGACCACGCTGGTGCCCTTGGCCGCGATCGCGCCGTAGCCGTGGGTGTAGTTGAAGTGGTCGTTGATCCAGTTCCGCTTTTCCTTCGGAATGGCGTTGAGGTCGAGCTCGCGCAGACCGATGACGGTGTCCTGCGGCTTGCCGTCCGCGCCCGGGTAGCGGTCGACGTCCAGCGTCGTCGGGAACTGGTAGTACTCGCGCTGCTGCTGGAGCTGCTGGAAGGCGGGCGAGACCACGTTGGAGTCCACGACGCGGTAGCTGGCGGCGCTGTTCGCCGCGGCCCGCTGCTGCGCCTTGCGGTTCGGGTCGACCTTGCCGCTGTAGTCCTGTTGCTTCGCCTGGTCGATCCCGTACGCCTCACGCGTGGCGTCGATGTTCTTCTGGATGTACGGGCTCTCCTTGGCCAGCTCGTTCGGCTGGACCTGGAACTTCTGCACGATGGCCGGGTACAGCCCGCCGATCAGGATCGCGGAGAGGACCATCAGGCCGAAGCCGATGACCGGCAGCTGCCAGGTGCGCCGCCACAGCGTCGCGAAGAAGAGCACGGCGCAGATGACCGCGATGCAGAAGAGGATCGTCTTCGCCGGGAGGTAGGCGTTCGCGTCGACGTAGCGCAGACCCGTCCAGTTGTCCGTGGACTTGATGTCACTGGACTTCACGGCCAGGCCGTACCGGTCGAGCCAGTACGCCACGGCCTTCAGCGAGACGAAGAGGCCGAGCAGCACCGACAGGTGTCCGGTGGCCGCGGCGGTGGCGCGCGCGCCGGGGCTGGTGATCCGCAGTCCGCCGTAGAGGTAGTGCGTCAGCGCGGCCGCGATCAGGGAGAGCACGATGGTCGCGAAGCCGAAGCCGAGCAGGAAGCGGTACCAGGGCAGGTCGAACGCGTAGAAGGACACGTCCATCTTGAACTGGGGGTCCTTCTGCCCGAACGACACTCCGTTGACCCACTGGAGCCAGGTCTTCCACTGGCCGGTGGCGGAGGCGCCGGCGATCAGCCCGACGAGGGCGGTGACCGCGAGCAGCACCCACTTCTTGTACGGGGCGATGCCCATGCGGTAGCGGTCGAGGCTCTGCTGCTCCAGCGACATCGCGCTCAGCGGCGGGCGCAGTCGGTGTGCGAGCCAGATGTTCAGGCCGACCGCGACCGCCATGAGCAGGCCGAAGACGGCGAACAGGCCGATCTTGGTCCACAGGGTGGTGGTGAACACCGACGAGTAATTGACGGAGCGGTACCACAACCAGTCCGTCCAGAACCCGGCGAACATGACGAACGCCATGGCCAGCACCGCCAGCACGCCGAGTGTCATGAGCAGGGTGCGGATGCGCCGGGACGGCCGGCCCACTCTGATCCGTGGCCCGGTCGGGGGGCCTCCGCCGCGGTCCGGCATCTGGAAAGCCAACGTGCGCACCTCGAAGTTCGCGGTCGGTATGACCGCCCGGCGCGCTGCCGGACGGTCGGGTCAAGCGGGCCCCGCGATCGTAGAGCCCATTACTGCAACTTACTGAGGCTTTACCTAGTTCCCGTACCGGGGGTCCACTTCGCCCGGAGCGCGGCCGATTCTCGCCACCGGGGTGAAAGAAGGCAGGATGAGGTCCATGCCGAACGAATCCCCCACGTCCCCCTCCGCCTCCTCTGCCGCTTCCGCGTCCGCCCGGCCCGCGGGCCCCGGTGCGGGCGGCCCGATCGCCGCTTCCCCGCTGACCAGGGCCGTACTGGAGATCGACGAGTACGCGGCCCAGCTCGGCTGGGACCAGCCGGCGCGGCTGTTCGCCCTCGTCGACACCGCGCGGCTGCGCACCCAGGAGCCCTCCCTGGCCGCGCAGCTCGGGCTGGACGGCGACGAGGAAGCGGCGCCGCTGACGCCGATCGAGCAGGACGAGATTCCGGCGGGCGCACCGCTCGACGAGTTCCTCGCCACGATCGCCTGGCCCGATGCGGTGGCGGGGTGCGCGCTCACCGTGGAGCGCCAGATGCTGCCGCCGTCGGCGGAGGCGTCGGTGCCGCAGCACCTGGACGAGGCGGGGCTGGCCCGCTGGGTGGCCGAGCACCCGGACCGGCAGGAGGTGCGGATGACGGTGGCCGTGCTGCGCGACGGTGCGCGCGAGTCCGCGCTGCGGCTGCGTGAGAAGGACTCGGCGACGGACGTCCTGACGGGTTCGGACCTGGTGCCGGGGCTTGCGGACGCGCTGACGGCGACCTTCGAGGCGTGAGGGCCCTCCCCGGCGCTGCCCTTGGGTCGCGGTGGCGGTGAGCCGGGGTCAGCCCTTGGTGCAGGTGGGCAGGTCCGCGGTGTCGCCCGCCTTGATCTTCACCAGGGAGTCGGTGGCGTCGGCGATCGTGTCGACCTTCACCAGCTTCAGTCCGCTGGGGGTGTCGGAGGCCGCGGTGGGGCAGTTGCCCGCAGGCGTCAGGAAGTACTGGGCGCCCGCGTTCCGTGCCCCGACCAGCTTCATCGCGATGCCTCCGATCGGTCCGACCTTGCCCTCGTCGTCGATCGTGCCGGTGCCCGCCACGAACGTGCCGCCCGTCATGTCGCCGGGGGTGAGCTTGTCGACGATGCCCAGCGCGAACATCAGGCCGGCGCTGGGGCCGCCCACGTCGGCGAGGTTGATGTCGATGGTGAAGGGGAAGGTGTGGTCCGTCCCGGCCTGGATGCCGACGACGGCCCGGTCCCCCGAATCCGCCTTCGCGGTGGTGATGGTGACCTGCTCGGTCGCGTCCGGCTTCCGGCCCGCCTTCTCGGCCGCCGCCGCTTCCTTCGCGGGGACGATGGTGAAGACGACGTCCTGACCGGGCTTGTGCCGGGTGACGAGCTTGGCGACGTCACCCGGCTGCTTGACGGCCGTGCCGTCGACGGCCCTGATGACGTCACCGGCGTGCAGCGTGTCCTGCGCCGGGGAGTCCTTGAGGACCGACGCCACGACGACCCGGGACTGCACGGGGATCTTCAGCTCCTTCAGGGCGGCGACCTTCGCGCTCTCCTGGGACTGGCTGAACTCCTCGGCGTTCTCCTGCGTGGACTGCTCCTCGGTCTGCCCGTCCGGGTAGAGCGTGTCGTGCGGCACGACGACGTTGTCGTGGGCGAGCCAGCCGTAGAGCGCCTCGACGAGGTTCATCCGGTAGTCGGCGCCGGTGACCCGGACCGTCGTCATGTTGAGGTTGCCGGAGGTGGGGTACGTCTTGCGCCCGGTGATCCGCAGAACCGGTTCGCCACCCGCGTCGCCGAGGGTGTTCACCGTGGGCCCGGGCGACATCTCCGAGTACTTCACCGGGATGAGGATCCCCGCGAACAGCAGCGCGACGAAGATCAGCGTGGCGGTGAGCATCGTCGTAGTGCGGCGTGGCATGGAACGACAGTACGGGACGAGGCTGTCAGCGCACCGTCCGGGCCGGTCCGTCCGGGGACGGCCCGCGGATGGTCAGGGGAGCCATCAGAAGCTGGAGCTGGATCTGGCGGATACCGATCGGTCGTCACTCGCCCGCGGCGAGGCGGCGCGCGGCGCGGGTGGTCCGGCCGGGTGGTGACCACCCCTGCCGACCCTGCGAGAGGGCCCGTCCCGGGCCCCGCCCCCTCGTGGCCGAGCGGCCTACTGGCCGGAGCCGCTGCCGGCCTTCTCCATGGCGTCCCGGAACCGTGCATAGCCGGCGAGTTCCGCCACGTCCCCGGCGGTCCGGCTGCGCGAGGCCCAGCCTCCCCATATCGCGGCTCCGACGACGGCGAACAATGGAATCAGCAACCAGGCGAGCGCTGCCATCGCGACCTCCCTACCCCAGAAAAGAAACGCAACCGGACCGAGTCCGGCTGAGTGATCAACAGATTAATCATCCACTGCTCCAACGCTCGGCGCAGGGACCTGGTTACGCAAATCGGGCGCCTTGGGCCGTTCGGGGTGACTCCGGGCCCGTACGGCCGGTGATCCGGCGCTCCATCACGGCGGGATCGAGGCGCCGCCGGTGTGTCGTCGGCGTGTCGCCCGGACCGTCCGATCGAGTCGGCGTGCCGTCGCGCCGGCTCCTCAGGCCCCCACCCACTCCTCGGTGCCGTCCGAGAACGTCTGGTGCTTCCAGATGGGGACCTCGCGCTTGAGGTCGTCGATCAGCCGGCGGCAGGCGTCGAACGCGTCCGCCCGGTGCGGACAGGACACGGCGACGATCACGGCCAGGTCGCCCACGGCCAGGTCGCCCACCCGGTGCACCGCGGCCATGGCCCGTACGGGGAAGTCCGCCGCGACCTTCTCCGCGACGCGGCGCAGTTCCTCCTCAGCGGTGGGGTGAGCCGAGTAGCCCAGCGCCGCGACGTCCGCTCCGCCGTCGTGGTTGCGCACAGTGCCGACGAAGAGGGCGGTGCCGCCCGCCGCGTCGTCCCCGACGGCGCGGAAGACCTCGTCCACCGAGAGCGGCGAGTCGCGGACGGCGAGGAGGCGAAGGGGATCGCCGACCGCCCGCTCCCCCGGATGGTCGTGGGTGGTGGTCATGGCCCCATCGTGCCGCACGCCACTGACAACGGGAAACGGCCGTCACCACGGACCGGGTGCGGGCGCCCGGATCTCCCTCCGGGGCCGCTCCCCTACAGGCGTCGGCGCGCCTTGCGGGCACGGCGCACCAGGGCAGCGGTGCCCAGGAGGGCGACGGTCGCGCCCGCCGCACCCGCCGCGGCTGCGTCCTTGCGGCCGAGCCGGCGGCCCGCCACCGTGTGCCGGCCCTCCACCTCCTCCAGGAGGGCGGCCAACACCTCCTCGTTGGTCCACTGCGGGCGCCAGCCCGCGTCGTGCAGCCTGCTGACGCTGACCACCCAGGGGTGCATGGTGTACGCGAGGTCCCCGGCGGGCGACGGGGTGACGCCGATCCGGTGGAGGCGCGCGGCGGCGCCCAGGGCGACGGCGGACGGCAGCTCCATGCGCCGGATGCCGCTCAGCTCCTCGACCTCCTCCTGCTCCAGCCAGCCGTCGCAGCCGACGGCCAGCTCGCCCTCCACCTTCTCCAGGGCCGCGTATTCCAGGGCGCTGACCAGGTCCTCGACGTGGCAGAACTGCCAGGTCGGACGGGATCCGGCGACCACCAGGAGGCGCGGCGACTCGAAGTAGCGGGTGAGCGCGGTGTCCGTGCCGCCGACCAGGACGGTGGGGCGCACCACGGTCACGTTGAGGCCGGGGTGCGCGCGCGGCGCGCGGCGGCCCAGGCGTTCGATCTCCAGCAGGTCGCCGAGGGCGGTGGCCTCGGCCGTGGCCCGTAGCTCGGCGTCCTCGGAGAGCGGGACGTCGTTGTCCGGCAGCGCGCCGTACACCATGGCGGAGGTGCACAGCACCACGCGGCGCACCCCCGCGGCGGCAGCGGCCGTCAGTACGGTCTGGGTGCCGCGTACGTTGTACGCGGTCCGGGCGGCGTCGTCCGTCTCCAGGTCGAGGTCGAGGGCGAGGTGCACGACCACGTCGACGCCGCGCAACTTCTCGGCGATGGCCGGATCGCGGACGTCGAGGACGTGCCACTGCGCCTCGGGGACGTCGCCCAGGCGTTCGTCGACGGCGACCACCTGCTTGACCTCGTCGGACGCGACGAGCCGCCGGGTCAACAGCTCACCGGTACCGGTGGCGGCACCGGTGACCGCGACGACGGGTCCGCGTCCCGCGGGTCCGTCGCCGGGGGTCGGGGTTGAGCGGTTTCGCGCTCCGCGAACCTGCGGATCTGGGGAACTCACCAGGTGTCTCCAGCGGTTGTCTTCAGTACGTACTCGAATGACGCGTACGGACCAGGTGGCGTCCATCCTGCCGCAGGCCACGAGCCGACGGAGCACCGAGCCCATATGCGGGCCGGGATGTCTACGCTGGGTGGTGTTGTGAGGGCATTCGCCGTCGGCCAGGAGCCGGCGGCCCTAGGAGCCGAGGAAACCCGTGAGTGACACCCCATTCGGATTCGGCCTTCCGCCGGAGGAGCCGGAGCCCGGCGACGAGGGCAAGAAGAAGGATCCCGCTTCCGGTGGCGGCGGCACCGGCGGTTCCTCGCCCCAGAATCCCTTCGGATTCGGCTCGGGGCCCGGCGGCGGGGACAATCCGTTCGCGGCCATGTTCGGCTCGCTGAACCCCAATGACCTGGGCGCCGCCTTCCAGCAGCTCGGCCAGATGCTGAGCTATGAGGGCGGCCCGGTGAACTGGGACATGGCCAAGCAGATCGCCCGCCAGACCGTCTCCCAGGGCACGTCCGACGGCGTCAAGGACGAGTCCGTGAGCGCCACCGACCGCACGGCGGTCGAGGAGGCCCTGCGCCTGGCCGACCTGTGGCTGGACGGCGTGACGTCCCTGCCCTCCGGTGCGAGCACCGCCGTGGCGTGGAGCCGCGCCGAGTGGGTCGAGGCGACGCTGCCGGCGTGGAAGCAGCTGGTCGATCCGGTCGCGGAGCGCGTGGGCACCGCCATGGGCGGTGTGCTCCCGGAGGAGATGCAGGCCATGGCGGGCCCGCTGATCGGCATGATGCGCTCCATGGGCGGCGCCATGTTCGGCCAGCAGATCGGGCAGGCCATGGGCGTGCTCGCCGGTGAGGTCGTCGGCTCGACGGACATCGGGCTGCCGCTGGGCCCCGCGGGCAAGGCCGCGCTCCTCCCGCTGAACGTGGAGGCGCTGGGCAAGGACCTCGGCGTCCCCAAGGAGGAGGTGCGACTGTACCTCGCCCTGCGCGAGGCGGCCCACCAGCGCCTCTTCGCCCACGTGCCGTGGCTGCGCTCGCACCTGTTCGGCGCCGTCGAGGGGTACGCCCGCGGCATCAAGGTCGACACCAGCAAGCTGGAGGACGTCGTCGGGCAGTTCGACCCGTCGAATCCGGAGCAGCTCCAGGAGGCGCTCCAGCAGGGCATGTTCCAGCCGGAGGACACTCCGCAGCAGAAGGCCGCCCTGGCCCGTCTGGAGACGGCTCTGGCCCTCGTGGAGGGCTGGGTGGACGCAGTGGTGCACGAGGCCGCTGCGAGCCGTCTGACGTCCGCAGGGGCGCTGCGGGAGACGCTGCGCCGCCGTCGTGCGTCCGGCGGGCCCGCCGAGCAGACGTTCGCCACGCTGATCGGCCTCCAGCTGCGTCCGCGACGCCTGCGGGACGCCTCCCGGCTGTGGGCCTCGCTCACGGACGCCCGCGGGATGGACGGCCGTGACGCCTTGTGGGAGCACCCGGACATGCTGCCGACGGCCTCGGACCTGGACGATCCGGACGGATTCGTCCACCGTGAGCAGTTGGACTTCTCCGAGCTGGACAAGATGCTCGGCGAGGCGGCGTCCGGCGACGCCGGCGCCCATGGCTCCCACGGCTCCAAGGGGTCACAGGGCTCCCAGAACTCCGAGGACTCCCAGGGTGACGCGAGCCGCGACGCCGAGGGCAAGAAGGACGACGAAGGCGGCCAGGACGGCCAGACCGGTCAGGACGGCCCCGGTCGATGAGCCTGCACGATGACGCCGTCCTCGTGCTGAAGGGTTACGAGGACGGGGGCGACGCCGCCCAGGCCGGGCTGCGCCAGCAGTATCTGGACCATTTGTCGACCCACCCGGACGGCATGTGGAAGGCGTGCGAGGCGGGCCACGTCACGGCCAGCGCCCTGGTCGTGGACGTGGAGCGCGGGCGGGTGCTGCTCACGCTCCACAAGAAGCTCGGCATGTGGCTCCAGATGGGTGGCCACTGCGAGCCGGCGGACCCGACGCTGGCTGCTGCGGCGCTGCGCGAGGCCACGGAGGAGTCCGGCATCGACGGGCTGACGCTGCTGGGTCTCGGCCCCGACGACGCCACCCCGGTCAGCCTGGACCGGCACGCGATCCCGGCTCCGTGCCACTGGCACCTGGACGTGCAGTACGCGGCCCTCGCCCCGGCCGACGCGGTCGCCGCGATCAGCGACGAATCGTTGGACCTGCGCTGGTTCGGGTACGACGAGGTGTCGGACGTCGCGGACGGCTCCGTCGTACGACTGGTGGAGCGGACCCGGACGGCGCTGGAACGCCAGCACTGACGTACCGCGGTCGCCGCGCTTCTCGGCGGCCGGCACGTGCTCCATGCGAACTCGGGTCGGCATGTGTAAGGGGCGCCCTCCGAGGGAGGGCGCCCCTTACACATGGGTGTGGCTCAGTTCCAGGCGTTGTTCCGGTTCTGACCGTCCGCGCCGAACTGGCCGCGCAGACCGCCGCCGATCGACGCGTTCTGCGGCGGCATGACCTCGCTGGGCTGCACCAGGACGAATCCCTGGCCGAGGAAGCTCAGCTCCCAGCCCTCTCCGGTGCTGCCGCGCCGGGTGCGGACGCTCGTGGAGGTGGTGGGCGCCTGCATCTGCACGCGCAGCCCGGTCGACCAGGCCACGATGGCGTCCGAGTCGACGTTGACGTACGACTCCGGCGTGACGGGCAGCATCAGCGGCTGACCCGAGGTCATCAGGGCGACCTTGCCCTGACCGGTGATGTTGAGCTGGTACTTCCCGGACCCCGAGATGCCGTACTCGCTGTCGACGGCCAGCACTTCGGTGTTCAGCTGCGAGTCCAGCGCCAGCACGTAGGAGCTGTCGACGGTCATGCCCCCGCGGTCGACGTCCACGAGGTGGATGTGCTGCGCGAGGTTGGCCAGGAAGACGGTGCCCTGCCCCGAGCAGCGCATCAGGTCGAGGCCCTCGCCGGTCCGGGCGCGCGAGCGCCGCTGGCTCGGCGACTGGTACTCGCCGTCGAAGTCGACCATTCCCTGGTAGGCGACCATGGCGCCCTTGCGGGCCAGCACGTCGTCACTGCCGTTGAGGGCGACCCGCAGCAACTGCGGGTTCTGGATGGCGAAGCGCTCTTGGCTCTGCTGCTCGCCGTAGGTGAAAAGTGGGCTCTGCATGGCTGTTCTTCGCTCCCCCTCAGCCCCGGATCCGCAGCCGGTCGGTGTTGTCCTCGCTCGGCTGGACGACGACGATGCCCTCCCCGGAGAAGGCCATCTGGTACGCCTCGCCGGTGCCGCGCCCGATCAGTGCGCCGGCCTTGAGGCTGCGCTTGGCCTTCACCTTCAGATTGGGCGACCAGGCCACGAGGGCG
Source organism: Streptomyces sp. NPDC048057 (assembly GCF_040653095.1). Classification (NCBI taxonomy): domain Bacteria; kingdom Bacillati; phylum Actinomycetota; class Actinomycetes; order Kitasatosporales; family Streptomycetaceae; genus Streptomyces; species Streptomyces sp. NPDC048057. The sequence continues at coordinate 16,879 of NZ_JBEZNF010000013.1, read as the reverse complement.
TCCGGGTCGACGTAGGTCTCGTCCTGGCCCCGGCCGGAGTCCACGACGATCGGAGTGCCGCGGGAGGTCAGGGCCACCCAGCCGGTGCCCGCGATCTCCACGTTCCACAAGCCGGTGCCGGCGAGCTTGGCCATGCCCTTGACCTTCTCCACGCTCCACTGGAGGTGGGCGTCGAAGGCGAGCACGTTGCTGCCGTTGACCGAGAGCGAGTCGTTGTTCAGATAGATGACGACGACGTCCGCGCCGTAGTCGGCGAGGTAGAGCACGCCGTCGCCGTGACAGCGCATGATGGGCGCGCCCTCGCCGGTGGCCCACTGGGCCACGGCCTGCCGGGCGGCCGGCGGATTGGCCTCGTACTGGACGAAGCCCTCGTAGGCGACCATCGAGCCGGTGCGGGCGAACAGGTCCTGGCCGGTGGCCATGGCGACCTTGAGCATGGTGCGGCCGTGGTTCTCCATCCGGGCCGCGAGGGGGGTCGGGGCGAAGCCCGCGAGTTGCTGGTTCATGTCTTCGGGCTCCCTCAGACCTCGTAGGGCTGGACGACGATGAAGTTCCCGGGCGCGCCCCGGAACTGGAGGTTGACCGTCTCCCCGCTGTGCCCCGGGTACGCGTTGCGGCGCAGCCGCACCTGGCTGGCGAGGACCACCTGGGACGCCGCCGACCAGGCCACGATGGCGTTGGCGTCGGCGAAGGTGGTCGGGGTGACGGGGAGGACGACGGGGGTGCCGTGCGTCTTGACGACGACGGTCCCGGTGCCCTGGAACTGCAGGGTGAACAGGACGCCGCCGGGGATGCCGTGGCCCTCGATCCGGCGCACCTCGTACTGGAGGGACTCGTCGAACGCGAGGACGTTCTCCGCCGAGACGCAGATCGCGTCACCCTGGAGCTCGATGGGGTGCAGGTCTGCGTTGTTCTCGGCGAGGAAGACCTGGCCGCGGCCCGTGCAGCGCATCAGCTGCATCTCCTGCCCGGTCGCGTTGCCCACGATCCGACTGGCGAAACCGCCGCTCTTGTGACTGAAGTCCACCTTGCCCTGGTACATCACCATGCTGCCGGAGCGGGCGAGGACGGCGGTGCCGCCCATGGAGACATCCACCCGCATCAGGTACGGGTTCTGCGCGGTCCAGCGCTGGCCGGTGGGCGTCTCCCGGTACGCCTGGAGCGCGGCGTTCAGCCCGGGCCCGGCGGCCGGCATCCCCTGGGGGACGCCGCCCTGCACACCGGTCTGACCGTACGCGAAGGGCGCCTGCTGGACGAAGGTCCCGGGGGCGCCCGGAGGCGGGGCCATGCCCGGCATCTGACCGGGGAACTGGCCGGGGGCCTGGCCCGGGAATGGGCCGGGGGGCTGACCCGGGACCTGTCCCGGCACCTGGCCGAACTGCGGTTGCACGGGCTGCGGTGGCTGCCCGTACGGTGCCGGAGCCGGCGGTGCGGGCGGTGCCGGCGGCACGACGCCCTGCGGCATCGCGGCGGGTGCGGGGGGCACGACCGGGGCGCCGAAGGCGGCGGCCGGCTGAGGCGCCGGAGGCGTCTGAGGCGCCACGGGTGCGGCTGCGGGTGCGGGCGCGCCGAAGGCCGGCGGCGCGGCCTGGGGAGCGGGCGCCGCGGCCGGCTGCTCCTCGGCGACCTCGCCGCCGAAGTTCTTCAGGAGCGCTTCCAGACCGCCGTCGAACCCCTGCCCGACGGCGGCGAACCGCCACACGTCCTTCAGGTAGAAGTCACCGAGCATCACGGCGCGCTCGGTGGTGAACTCCGAGCCGTTGAAGGGGTAGCGGGCGACTTCCTCGCCGCCGGCGACGATGCGGACGTACCCCGGGCCGACCTGGGACATCTGGCCCGCGCCGTCGATGGTGGCGGTGAAGGAGAGCTTGGTGATGTTCGCCGGGATGCGGTCGAGCGTCACCCGGAACGACTCGGTGTCGCCGGATTGCGCGCCCAGCAGCTGGAGGGACTCCTCCGGTGACTTCGGCTGGTTGAAGAAGATGAAGTACCGGTCGTCCGAGAGCCGTTCGTCGGCGTCGAGGCCGAAGCAGCTGATGTCGAAGGTGAGGCCGGGCGCGGAGATCTGCACACCCACGTACAGATCCGTCCCCGGAGTCAGATCACTGATCTTGGCCTTGTGGCCCCGTTGGAATTCCCTGGCCATGCGTAACGACCGTCCCCCATCCCGATAAAAAGATTGCGTCGCGCCAGGCTAACGGCTGGGTCCTGCAATCGGCCAAGGGGCCATCGCGCGCCGGGACGAATTCGATACGTGGAGTTCGACGGTCGGTCGCCGTCCCCTCACTCCCGGTCGGTGCCGCTCACTCCTGTTCGCCGCCGGGCCGGTGGGGCAACCGTTCGGCAGCGACGATCCCTTCGAGATAGCCCCTGGCCCGCTCGGTGCGCGGATAAGCCTCCAACAGCTGCCAGAAGCGGGGACCGTGCCCCGGGACCAGGAGGTGCGCCAGTTCGTGGACGAGGACGTAGTCCACGACGTACTCGGGCATGCCCTGGAGGCGGTGGGAGAGGCGGATGCTGCCCTCGGCGGGGGTGCAGGAGCCCCAGCGGGTGTTCTGGTTGGTCACCCACCGCACGGACGCGGGGCGGGCACGTCCGTCGAAGTACTGGGCGGACAGCCGCTCGGCCCGGTCGGCGAGCTCGCCGTCCCCGAGGGTCCGCTTGCTCTCCTGGGCGGCCAGCTTGTCCAGCATCACGCCGACCCAGCGGCGCTCCTCCGCTTCCGACATGCGGGCGGGGATCAGGACGATGGTGCGGTCGCCCTCGCGGTAGGCGGAGACGGTCCTACGGCGCCGGGGGCTCCTGCGGACCTCGACGGCACTGGTGCCCGACGCCCTGGCCGCTCGCGGCTTCCCGGTCGGGGCCGAAGTCGTGGCGTCCTCGGCCGGATCGGCGGAGGCGGGCTCACCGGACGGATCGAGCTGACCGGGTTGTTCGGACGGGTCGAAGGGGCGGATCGGATCTGGGGCGCGGGTCGCCTGGGGGTGCCCCGCCGAGTCGGTCGGACCCGCCGCGCCGTCGTGCGGGCCTTCTCCACCGCGCTGCGGGGTCCCCCCAGCGACGCGTGGGGAAGGGTCGACGGACACCCCACGACCGTACCCGCTGAAGGCCCGGGAATCACCGCCTCAGCAACGGTTCTCCGCTGAACCACTCCATGGCGGCAGCATTTGAACGACTAATGCGCCCCCCTGTGGATAACCTTCCTCCCGCCGTGGCAGGACTGGGCATTCTGTCGTCAGAAGCGCTCGACGGGGCGCATACCGTAGGGACGTTTCGATGTGACGGGGGTTGGGACCATGGAGATGCACCCGATGGTGAAGCCGGCCTTGCGCCGGGCCTGGCGGGAGCGGCAGACCGTCCAGTTCGGCGTGGCAGAGGCGCGTGCGGTGTCGATCGGCCCGATGGACACGGCCACCGGCTCTTTTCTCCAACTGCTCGACGGGACTCGCGGGATGCCGCTGCTGCGTACGGAAGCGCGGCCGATGGGCCTGACCGAAGACCAGGTCGATGCCTTGGTCGAACGGCTGAAGAAGGCGGGGCTGCTGGACGACGCGGCGTCCGGCGGCCCGGCGGTCAAGGCGCTGACGCAGCCGCCGGGCACCTTCGACCGGCTGAGAGCGGACGCCGCCTCGCTGTCGCTGGTGCACCCCGAGCCCGGCGCCGGGTTGCGTCGGCTGGCGGCCCGCAGGGCGATGCGCGTCCAGGTCAGAGGGGCGGGCCGGGTCGGCGCGACGGCGGCGGCACTGCTCGCCGGTGCCGGCGTGGGCCGCGTCGAGGTGGTGGACGGCGGCAGCGTGGCGCCGTGGGAGGTGGCGCCCGGCGGGCTGCCGAAGGAGGCGGTCGGCGAGCGGCGGGATGCTTCGGCCCGAGGGCTGGTGCGGCGCTCGGCAGCGGTGCGCCCGCCCCGCTCGACGGCGCGGGTCGCCCCGGCCAGTGGTGAGCAGGCCCTGTCGCTGATCCTGATGTGCCCCCGGGACGGCTTGGCGGTGTACGCCCCGGATCCGACGACCTCGGCCGACTGGGTGAGAACGGGCGTCCCCCATCTGTACGCGGGAGTGATCGAAACCACAGGGATGGTGGGCCCGCTGGTGGTTCCCGGTGGCACCGCCTGCGCCGGCTGCCTGGAGTTGGCTCGGGTCGAGCGCGATCCGGGGTGGCCTCGGCTGTTGGCGCAGTGGCGCTCGGGCGGACGAAGGACACCGGTGCCCGCCTGCGATATCGCGCTGGGAGCGGTGGTCGCGGGGCTGGCTGCGGCCCATGCGCTGGCCTTCCTGGACGGCGGATCGCCGCTGAGCGCGGACACCCGATGGGACACTTCTCTGCCCTGGCTCGACTGGCAAACGCAGAAGTTCAAGCCGCACGTCGACTGCGTGTGCGAAGCCTGGGGGAAAAGTAGGGGCCAGGACGCCTCCGGCTTCAGGCCGGCGCACGAGACAATGGCCGGGTAACCGCTTCGGCGCCACGCCGTTGGGCTCACGCGGCACAGCTTGTCTGGGATTTGGAGGGGCGTATGTCTGATCTTCCCCGGAAGGCGGTCACCCGGACCGCCAAGTTGGCCGCCCTGCCACTGGGGTTCGCCGGCCGCGCCACCTGGGGGCTGGGCAAGCGGATCGGCGGCAGATCCGCGGAGATCGTCACCCGGGAGCTGCAACAGCGCACGGCCGAGCAGTTGTTCAAGGTGCTCGGTGAGCTGAAGGGCGGGGCGATGAAGTTCGGGCAGGCCCTGTCCGTCTTCGAGTCCGCCCTCCCCGAGGACATCGCCGGCCCCTATCGCGCCGCGCTCACCAAATTGCAGGACGCAGCTCCCCCGATGCCCACGCGCACGGTCCACGCAGTGCTGGCGGAGCGGCTGGGTGAGGAGTGGCGGGAGCTCTTCGAGGAGTTCGAGGACAAGCCGTCGGCCGCCGCCTCGATCGGCCAGGTGCACCGTGCGGTGTGGCACGACGGCCGCGAGGTCGCCGTGAAGGTGCAGTACCCGGGGGCGGGGGACGCCCTGCTCTCGGACCTGACGCAGCTCAGCCGGTTCGCCCGGCTGTTGGGGCCGCTCATTCCGGGGATGGACATCAAGCCGCTGATCTCGGAGTTGCGCGACCGGATCTCGGAGGAGCTGGACTACGGCCTGGAGGCCCAGGCCCAGCGGGAGCACGCGGCGGAGTTCGCCGACGACCCGGACGTGCTGGTGCCGGACGTGGTGCACCAGTCGGACCAGGTGCTGGTGACCGAGTGGATCGACGGGATACCGCTCGCCGAGGTGATCTCCGACGGCTCGGAGGAGCAGCGGGACCGCGCGGGGCAGCTACTCGCCCGGTTCCTGTTCTCGGGTCCGGCGCGCACGGGCCTGCTGCACGCGGACCCCCACCCGGGGAACTTCCGTCTGTTGCCCGATCCCGACGGCGGGAGCTGGCGGCTGGGGGTCCTGGACTTCGGGACGGTCGACCGGTTGCCCGGCGGGCTGCCGTCGACGATCGGCGACTGCCTGCGGATGACCTTGGAGGGCGAAGCCGAGGAGGTGTACGCGATGCTCTGTGAGGAGGGCTTCGTCAAAGAGGAGATCGACCTCGACCCGGATGCGGTGCTGGAGTATCTGCTGCCGATCATCGAGCCCGCCGAGGTGGACGAGTTCACCTTCACCCGGAGCTGGATGCGCACACAGGCGGCGCGGATCGCCGACATCCGCTCCCCCGCGCACCAGCTCGGCAAGCAGCTGAACCTTCCGCCGTCGTATCTGCTGATACACCGGGTGACGCTCAGCACGATAGGCGTGCTGTGTCAGCTGAATGCGACCGTACGGCTGCGGGACGAGCTGGAGGGATGGCTCCCCGGTTTCCTCGCTGAGTACGACGAGGCCAAGGTGATCGACGAGGTCGACGACGCCGACCGGCACGACGTCGACGGTGATGATGACGGCGGCCTCGACGAGGTCACGGGTGAGGTCGACGCGGGCCGGGGAGAGGCTGACGGCGAGGGGGTCGTGAAGGCAGCGGCGGCGCCGTAGGAAGGGCGCGAGACCGGAGCGGTCCAAAAGGCGCGGAAGGCGCAGGAGGCGCTTACCACCAGGAGGAGTCGAGCCGGCCTTCGATCGCTCTGATGTTGGCACGGGCGCAGTCGTCGCAGAAGTAGCGGCGGGTGCGGTTCTCCACCGAACAGGTCCAGGTGGGCTGGGCTCCCTTGGCCTTCTTGCCGCACCGGGCGCACACGACGGTGGCGCCCTTCCCGTCCGGGAGGGGGTTCTGCTGCTGTTCCACCTCGTGACGATAACCCCACCGAGGAGCAGGGCGGGGACAACGCACCGCGGGGGCCGATCCGTTAGGACCGGCCCCCGTGTGGTGAGTGTCGGCTTCAGCCGGTGGCGCGTCAGTTCATGACGGCCATGGCGAGCGCGCGACGGGCACGCATCGAGACGCGCTCGGCGCGGCGCTGCATGCGGCGGGCGGCGATCAGATGCACCGCTCGACGTTCCGTCTCGGCTTCACGTAGGCGCTCGTGCATATGCGCACGGGCCAGGGCTTCTGGGATGAGTTGCATGGCGCGGGTCCTGTTCTGACGCGAGGCGGTCGCGCCGGTGATGGTCACTGCTGGAGTCGCGGAGCCCGAGGGCTCGTTCGTGGAAGGGGCCATGGGGTCCTGCTTCTGAAGGGGATCGTGCGCGTAGGGGCGGTCGATGGTTCCGTTGGCGTTCATGCCGAGACCGGGTTCTTGCGCGGACGACCACGGGGCCGCTTGCGGGCGACGACGACGCCCTGGACGAAGAGCTCTCCGCCCCAGACGCCCCAAGGCTCACGCCGGTCCTTGGCACCGGCGAGGCACGCCTCCATCAGCGGGCAGGTGCGGCAGAGGGACTTGGCGTACTCGACGTCGGCCGGCGACTCGGCGAAGAAGACCTCCGGGTCGTAGGAGCGGCACGGGACGGGGACGTCGAGGTTCTCGATGGCGTCGTCGAGTGCGGTCAGGGCGGTGGGCGCGGTCGGCGCGGTCAAAGCGGGGTCCTCCGTGTGGGCGGGCGGGGAGAGCGTCTGGGCAGGCGGTACGGACGGGGCGTGCGCTTCGAGTTGCACGGTGGTGTCTTTCCTCGTCTTGTCGGTCCGGCCGGTGGCCGGTTGGCTGTCCCCCGACGGGTCCGGGGGGCTGGTACCGGGTGTTGCTGTCCCGAGGCCCCTGGGGCTGCTTTCCCGTCCGGGGAAAGCAGAAGGGCCGCGGATCCCGAGTGGGATTCCGCGGCCCTGAAGGCGCCGGCCTGATCGCGTCAGGCTGGATCGCTCCAGGGTTCGAGCCCACGGAAGGCCCACTTGGTGTGGTGCTGCGTCTGCTTCGGGGTGACGGCACTGGCTGCCGCAAAGGCATAGACCTGGGCCTGTGCCAGTCCTGCTTCCAGTGCCTTCGTCGGTCGTTCGGCGCGCTCCTCGCGCAGAACAGGGAGACGTCCGGCCATGGAGGTGGCGGGAGCGCCGGCCAGACCGCCGGACACACCGGTGCCCTTGCCGATGCGGGTGCCATTGGCGGCGAGCAGCGACGTCGAGAAGCCGAGCGAGCAGACGGAGACGACGGCCGAGCGATCGGCCATGGACTGGAAGTTGATGAAGCTGGTGTTGTTGGTGATCACTGGACTCGCCTCCTCTCGGCGTCTAGGGGACCGGCCGGGGCCGGTCACGCGTATTCGGATAAGTACATCACGAGCACAGGGCTTCAGAGAAGCGCCTGTTCTCGTGGTTAAGAACCTATGGGGACGGTCGGGGCATGCGCAAACTATTTTTCCGACGAGTTTTCCTCAGGGCTCCTCAGACTCGTTCTCCACGTCCTGGCCTGCGCAGATGGCAAGGACATCGACTCCGAACCGGTCCAGTTTGCGGGCGCCGACTCCGGCGATCATGGAGAGCTCGCCCTCGTCGCCCGGGACGGCTTCGGCGATCGCCATCAGCGTCTTGTCGGTGAAGACGCAATAGGCGGGCTGGCCGAGCTGCTTCGCCTGGTCGGAGCGCCACTCGCGCAGCCGCTCGTACAGCCCCTCGTCCATGTCGGAGGGGCAGTCCTCGCAGCGCATCAGCTTCATCTCGCCGGCGTCCGTGAGGGTCTTGCCACACACCCGGCACAGCACCGGGCCGCGGCGCTTGCGGCGGCTGCCGCGCTCGACGCCGCCCGCGCCGCCGGCTCCCCGGGAGCCCGGGGCGGCCGATCCGGGCCGCAGCCCGTTCAGGAAGCGGGTGGGGCGGCGGGAGGCCCGGCCACCAGGGGCCCGGGACAGCGCCCAGGACAGCGACAGGTGGAGCCGGGCGCGGGTGACGCCGACGTAGAGCAGTCGGCGCTCCTCCTCGACCTGCTCGTCGGTCTTGGCGTGGGTGATCGGCATCATGCCCTCGGTCAGCCCGACGAGGAACACCGCGTCCCACTCCAGGCCCTTCGCGGCGTGCAGCGAGGCCAGGGTGACGCCCTGGACCGTGGGGGCGTGCTGCGCGGCGGCGCGCTCGTCCAGCTCGGCGACCAGGTCGGCGAGGGTCGCCTCCGGCTTGACCCGGGCGAAGTCCTCGGCGAGCCGCACCAGGGCGGCCAGCGACTCCCAGCGGTCACGGACGGCGCCCGAGCCCGAGGGAGGCTCGCTGGTCCAGCCCTTGGTGGAGAGCACCGCGCGGACCTGGGACGGCAGGTCCTCGGCGTCGTCCAACAGGGGGTCGTTGCCGCCGGCGCGGGCGGCGCCGCGCAGGGCGATGCCGGCCTCCCGGACCTCCTGGCGCTCGAAGAAGCGCTCGGCGCCACGGAGCTGATAGGGCACGCCGGCGTCGGCGAGGGCCTGCTCGTAGACCTCCGACTGGGCGTTGATCCGGTAGAGGACGGCGATCTCGCCGGCGGGGACGCCCGCGGCGATCAGGTCGCGGATGCGATGGGCGGTGCCCTCTGCTTCGGCGGGCTCGTCCGCGTACTCCGTGTAGCCCGGCTCGGGGCCGGGGTCGCGCTGGGAGATCAGCTCCAGGCGGTGCTCGGCGGCCCGGCCGCGGGCCTGGCTCAGCAGGCCGTTGGCCAGGTGGACGACCTGGGGGGTGGAGCGGTAGTCCCGGACCAGCTTGACGACCGTCGCCGAGGGGTGGCGGGTGCGGAAGTTCAGCAGGTGGTCGGGGGTGGCTCCGGTGAAGGAGTAGATCGTCTGGCTGGCGTCGCCGACGACGCACAGGCTCTCCCGGTCGCCCAGCCAGAGGTCCAGCAGGCGCTGCTGGAGGGGGCTGACGTCCTGGTACTCGTCGACGACGAAGTGCTGGTACTGACGGCGGATCTGGTCGGCGATGTCGTGGCGGTCCTGGAGGATGCCGACGGTCAGGAGCAGCACGTCCTCGAAGTCAATCACCGCGCGATCGCGCTTGAGCTGTTCGTACAGCCCGTAGATCTGGCTGATTTCCGATGGGTCGCGAGGGATGTCGCGGAGCGCCTTGGCGGCGGCAGCCGCGTAGTCCGCGGGGACGGTCTGGGTGACCTTCGACCACTCGATCTCGCTGGTCACATCGCGCAGCTCGTTGCGGTCGAGCCGGATCCGACAGCGGGCCGCGGCCTCCGCGACGAGCTGGATCTTGCGCTCCAGCAGCCGGGGCAGCTCACCACCGATTGCTTTCGGCCAAAAATACTGGAGCTGTCGCAGCGCGGCGGAGTGGAAGGTGCGCGCCTGGACGCCGCCGGCGCCGAGCTGGCGCAGCCGTCCGCGCATCTCGCCCGCGGCGCGGTTGGTGAAGGTGACGGCCAGCACGCTGGCGGGCGGGAGTATGCCCGCGCGCACCCCGTAGGCGATGCGGTGGGTGATCGCACGCGTCTTGCCCGTGCCGGCGCCGGCGAGGACACACACCGGACCGTGCAGGGCGGTCGCCACTTCGCGCTGCTCGGGGTCGAGCCCGTCGAGCACCGCGTCGGCGGACGCGGGGACCTGGGGGAAGAGGGAGGAGTGCGTTGCTGCTGTCACCCCGCCATGCTGCCAGGTCTCGCGAGGCGGATGCGGCCGTTGTCCACAGCCGCCGCCGGATTGTCGTACCGGGACGGATGGGACATCGGCCGGATGGGGCACCGGGACGGACAGGACGGCGTCCCGTCCGCGGGACCGGATCCGCAAGGCCCCGTACCGGGCGCGGCCGGGCGCCCCGTACCGGGCACGGGCGGGGACCCGGTACCGGGTACGGGAATCGTCAGCAGGTCACGTACGTTCTACGCGGTGCGAACCGCACCGCGAGGTGCAAGGACGCGCCAGCCAGACCGAGCGAGACCAGCGAGCCAGAGGAGCCCAGAGACGATGTCGGGGACCGTGACGATGTACAGCACCACCTGGTGCGGCTACTGCCGTCGGCTGAAGAGCCAGATGGACCGTGAGGGCATCGCGTACAGCGAGATCAACATCGAGAACGACCCGGACTCCGCCGCCTTCGTGGAGAAGGTGAACGGCGGCAACCAGACGGTGCCGACCGTCCAGGTCGTGCCCGTCGGCGGCGGCGCCGAGGTCGTCATGACGAACCCGAGCCTCGCGCAGGTCAAGCAGGCGCTCGGCGCCTGACGCCGGTCGACCGCGTCCGAACGCTCGTCGGGCCCAGAGCCGCCGCGGCCCGCTCTCCCCTCGGAGGGCGGGCCGCAGCGCTCTCCCAAGGCCCTCAGGCCGCGGCGGCGCCCTGTCGGGGCAGCGGCCGGCCGTACCACGTCTCGATCAGGCGGGCCGCGATGGAGATCCCGTACGGCGGCAGCACCTCGCCCGACGCGAAGGCCGCGGCCAGCTCGGCGCGGGAGAACCAGCGCGCCTCGTGCAGTTCCTCGCCGTCGACGGTGATCTCCGCCGAGGTGGCCCGGGCCGTGAAGCCGAGCATCAGGCTCGACGGGAAGGGCCACGGCTGGCTCGCCACGTAGCCGACCTCGCCGACGGTCACCCCCGCCTCCTCGTTCGCCTCCCGCCGCACCGCCTGCTCGATCGACTCGCCCGGCTCGACGAAACCGGCGAGGGTCGAGAACCGCCCCTCCGGCCAGTGCACCTGCCGGCCGAGCAGGGCGCGGTCCTCGGCGTCGGTGATGAGCATGATCACCGCCGGGTCGGTGCGCGGGTAGTGCTCCGCCCCGCACGCGGGGCAGCGGCGGATGTGCCCCGCAGCGGCGATGACCGTGCGCTCCCCGCAGCGCGAGCAGAAGCGGTGGTTGCGCTGCCAGTTCTCCAGGGCGACGGCGTGCACCAGCAGTCCGGCGTCGCGCGGCGACAGCAGCAGCCCCGCCTCCCGCAGCCCCGCGGGCCGCGCCGACTGGTCCATGCGGCCCGGCAGCGAGTCCTTCTGGAGCGCGAAGTAGCGCACCCCGTCCTCGTCGGTGCCGAGGAAGTAGCGGTGGGTCTCGGTGACGGGCGCCTCGAAGGTGGGCGTCATGACCAGTTCGGTGCGGCCGTCGGGGGTGTCGTCGATCAGCGCCCGGCCGCCGGAGACCACGAACACCCGCGTCGTCGGGTGGCTCCACGCCGCCGCGAGCCACGCCTCGTCGAGGCGGTGGTGCGCCTCGCGGTCGATCCCCGAGGGGGCGGTCAGGCTGATGGGCCGATCTACGGTGACTTGGCTGTCGGTGCTCACGTGCTTCCAACTCCCCCGGACGGGTTCCAGTTCAGCGGTTCAGCGGTCGAGCGGCTCGATCGGACGGGCTGCTCGACGATCGGCTCGGCTCGGTGCGGATCGGGGCTCAGCGCAGCGCCTGCCCCAGGTCCCCCCACAGGTGGGCGGCCGTCTCCACCCCCTTGAGGAGGAGGTCCACCTCCACCTTCTCGTTCGGTGCGTGCCAGCCGTCGGACGGTACGGAGATCCCGAGGAAGAGCACCGGCGCGCCCAGCACGTCCTGGAGGTCGGCCGCGGGACCGGAGCCGCCCGTGCGCGTGAAGCGGATCTTCTGGCCGTCGAAGGCCCTGCCCATGGCCCGTACGACGGACTGGAGGGCCGGGTGGTCCAGCGGGGTGAGGCAGGGGCGGGTGGCGCCCGCGAAGGTGAGGTCGTAGCGGATGCCGTCGGGCACGCGCTCCGCCACCCAGCGGCTGACGGCGACCTCGACCGCGTCCGTCTGCTGCCCCGCGACCAGTCGGAACGTCAGCTTCAGCAGTGCCGAAGCGGGGATGATCGTCTTGCCGCCGGCGCCCTGGTAGCCCCCGCCGATGCCGTTGACCTCGGCGGTCGGCCGGGCCCAGATGCGCTCCAGGGTCGAGTAGCCGGCCTCGCCGAGCGTGCCGGAGGAGTGCGCCGTCTCCAGCCACTCCGCCTCGTCGAAGGGCAGCTCGGCGAAGAGCTCCCGCTCGGCCTCGCTCAGCGGCGTGACGCCGTCGTAGAAGCCGGGGATCGCGACCCGCTCGTCGGCGTCGTGCAGTGCGCCCGCGAGCCGTGCGGCGACGGTCGCCGGATTGGGCACCGCGCCGCCGAAGGCACCGGAGTGGATGTCCTGCTCGGGCCCGTACAGCTGGATCTCGCAGTCGACCAGGCCGCGCATGCCGGTGCAGACGGTGGGCGTGGTCTCGGACCACATGCCGGTGTCGGAGACCATGACGACGTCCGCCGCGAGCTGCGGCAGGCGCTGCTCGATCAGGGCGCGGAAGTGCGGCGAGCCGACCTCCTCCTCTCCTTCGACCAGCAGCTTCAGATGGACGGCGGGCGCGGTCCGGCCCGTCGCGGCCAGATGCGCCCGGACGCCCAGGGCGTGGAAGAAGACCTGCCCCTTGTCGTCGGCGGCGCCCCGGGCGTAGAGCCGGCCGTCGGCAAACCGCGGCTCGAACGGGTCCGAGTGCCAGCCGTCCGCCAGCTCCGCGGGCTGGACGTCGTGGTGTCCGTAGACGAGCACGGTCGGCGCGTGCGGGTCGTCCGATGGCCACTCGGCGAACACCGCGGGGGCGCCGGCCGTCGGCCACACCTCGACGACCGGGAACCCGGTCTCCGTCAGCTTGGCCGCGAGCCAGTCCGCACTGCGCCGCACGTCGGCCTCGTGCTCGGGCTGGGCCGACACGGAGGGGATGCGCAGCCACTCCGCGAGGTCGCCGAGGAAGGCGTCGCGGTGCTGCTGGACGTACGTACGGACGGCGCTGTCCGGGGTCTCGCTCATGCGTATGAGCCTAACGGGCGTCCCCGGCCCCCTCCGCAGCCGTCCGCGCCTCGGTCACCGCCCCGCGGCCGGATCCGGCTCCGCCTTCCGCTTCCCCGGGCTCCGGCTGCGGCGGCCCGCCCATGAGGATGCGTTCCAACTCCGCACGGCCGGGCAGCGACGCCGGTCGGACGACCTCGCCGCTGCGGACGAAGACGAACGCGGCGCCGACGTCCTCGGGCGCGAGACCGTGCTGTTCCGCCCAGGCGAGCCGGTAGATCGCGAGTTGGAGCGGGTCGGCGGCCATGGCCCGGCCGGTCTTCCAGTCGACGATCTCGTACCCGCCGGCCGGGGCACCGGCGTCGGGATCGGCGTTGGACGGGGTGCGGTACACGGCGTCGATGCGGCCCCGGATCACCCGGCCGCCGAGGGTTATCTGGAACGGGGACTCGACGCGGTACGGGGTGCGCCGGGCGTACGGGGTCCGCTCGAACGCCTCCTTCAGCTCGGCCAGATCCCGCTCGTCGTCGATCTCCACGGCGTCCGGGCCGCGGTCGTCGCCGGGCAGCTCCTCCAGGTCGAGCAGGGGCAGCGGCAGCGCCTCGAAGCGGGACTCCACCCAGGCGTGGAAGCGGGTGCCGCGGCGGGCCGCGGGCTGCGGCGGGCGCGGCATGGGGCGCGCCAGGTCCTGGGCGAAGCCGTCGGCGTCGGCGGCGAGGCGCACCAGTTGGGACGCGGTGAGGGAGGCCGGGAGGGGGACCTCGCGCACGGCGGCGCGGGTGCGGCGCAGCTCACCGGCGAGGGCGTCGAGGTCGCGGTCCCAGGAGGCGATGGCACGCGCCTCTTCGGGGGTGAGTTCCTCGGGGCTCGCGGGGTCGCGCTCTCTCTCGTACGGGGGTGGGTCGGCCTGGTGGGGCACGGGGGCGGAGGCGTCGTCGGGCGGCTCGTACGGGTCGTACGGGTCGTACGCAGGCTCCTCCGGGTCCTCCAGGTCGTCCAAACCCTCCGGGAACAGCTCGCCCTCCGCGGCCGGGGCCGAGGCGCCGCGCTCCTTCGCGGGGTCCGGTTCGGGTTCCCGTAGATACGCCAGTACGGTCTGCGCCGCCGCCCTGCGACGGGCCAGGGAAGCCGGGTCCAGGGGCAGCGGCCAGGCGCGGTCCGGACCGGTCTCCTCCAGGGCGGGGTTCTCCGCGTCCTCCGCGGGCTCGTCCGCCCACGCCTCGATCTCCCCGTGCCCTGCGGCGCAGTGCTCGTACAACGCCTGGAGGAACGCGGACGGTCCCCGCCTGCGCTTCTGCGTCGGGCCCCACCAATGGGCCGAGCCGAGCAAGAGGGAGCGGGGGCGGGTGAAGGTCACGTATCCGAGGCGCAGTTCCTCGGTGTGCTGGTGGTCCTTCATGGACTCCTTGAAGGACTTCAGCCCCTTGGCGTCCCAGGCCGTGACGTCCGGGAGGGTGGCCGCGTCGCCGCGCAGGGCGTGCGGCAGCACCTGGGGGTGGGACGTCCACGCCTCCCGTCCGCGGTCGCTCGGGAACTGCCGGGCGACCAACCCGGGGACGGCGACCACGTCCCACTCCAGCCCCTTGGACTTGTGGGCGGTGAGGATCTTGACGGTGTTCTCGCCGCCCGGCAGGGCGTTGTCCAGGCCCTTCTCGTACTGGGCGGCGGTGCGCAGGAAGCCGAGGAAGGCGAGCAGGGTGGCCTCGCCGTCCAGCGCGGCGAAGCCGGCGGCGACGTCGAGGAAGTTCGCCAGGGTCTCGCGGCGGCGGGCGGCCAGCGCGTGCGGGGACGCGGACAGCTCGACGTCGAGGCCGGTGGTGCCGAGGACCCGGTGCAGGACGTCCATCAGCGGGTCGGCGAGGGAGCGGCGCAGCTCCCGCAGCTCCGCGGCCAGGTGGGCGAAGCGCACGCGGGCGTCCGCGGAGAACGGCAGCCCGTCGTCCGCGCCCGGGGCCGTGCCGGCGCCGGCCTCCGCGTACGGGTCGAGGAAGGTGTCCAACGCGTCGGCGAGGGAGATCACCTCGGCCGGGTCGGTGCCCTCGACGGCCGCGGCGAGCCGCTCGGCGGGGTCTGCGTGGTCGTCGGGGGCACCGGCTCCTGCGCGGTGCACCAGCAGCCGGGCCCGCCGGCCGAGCAGGGCGAGGTCCCGCGCGCCGATCCGCCAGCGCGGGCCGGTGAGCAGCCGTACGAGCGAGGCATTGGCCCCCGGGTCCTGGAGGACCTCGCAGACCGCGACGAGGTCGGCCACCTCCGGCAGGTGCAGCAGCCCGGACAGCCCCACGACCTCGACCGGCACCTCCCGTTCCACCAGGGCGCCCTGGATCTCGGGGAAGTCGCCCGCGGTACGGCACAGGACGGCGATCTCGCCCGGCGGCGTGCCGGTGCGCACCAGGTGGGCGATCGAGTCGGCGAGCCAGGCGATCTCCTTTGCGTGCGTCGGCAGCAGGGCGATGCGGACGGATCCGTCGGCCTCGGCCCCGGGGGCGGGGCGCAGCGCGGCCACGCCTTCGTGCCGGGCGCGCAGCGGGGCGGCGAGGTCGTTCGCGAGCTGGAGCAGCCGGCCTCCGCTGCGGCGGTTCTCGCTGAGCGCGTACCGGGTGGCGGGGGTGCCGTCGCGGTGCGGGAAGTGCTCGGGGAAGTCGTCCAGGTTGGCCACGGAGGCGCCGCGCCAGCCGTAGATCGCCTGGCAGGGGTCGCCGACGGCGGTCACGGCGTGCCCGGCGCCCTGGGGTTGCCCCTGGCTCTCACCCTGGCTCTGGCCGAAGAGTCCGGAGAGCAGCAGGCGCTGGGCGACGGACGTGTCCTGGTACTCGTCGAGGAGGACGACGCGGAACTCGTCCCGCAGGATCCGCCCCGTCTCGGGCCGGGTCAGCGCGAGCTGCGCGGACAGCGCGATCTGGTCGCCGAAGTCCAGCAGCTCGCGGGAGCGCTTGGCCCGGCGGTAGCGGACGGTCAGGTCCAGCAGCTCGCGGCGGGCGGCCACGGCGTCGGGGACCTTGCGCAGCTCGGCGTTGCTGAGCCGGACGCCGTTGCCGCTGCCGCTCAGTGTGTCGGCGAGTTCCGTGTCGTACGCGGCGAGGCGCTCGGGGTCCACCAGGTGCTCCGACAGCTCGGCGTCGAGCGCGAGCAGATCGCTGACGAGGGTGGGGAACGAACGGGTCAGCGCGGGGTACGGCCCCGGCGCCTCCCGCAGCACCCGGGCGGCGAGCTGGTAGCGGGTGGCGTCGGCGAGGAGCCGCGCGGTGGGTTCGAGCCCGATGCGCAGGCCGTGGTCGGTGAGGAGCTGCCCGGCGAACGCGTGGTACGTGGAGATGCGGGGCTCACCGGGCGGGTCGTCCGGGTCGATCGCGTCGGGATCGGTGACGCCGGCGCGGACGAGGGCGGTCCGGACGCGTTCGGCGAGCTCGCCCGCGGCCTTGTTGGTGAACGTGAGCCCGAGGACCTGCTCGGGGGCGACCTGCCCCGTGCCGACGAGCCAGACGACCCGGGCGGCCATCACCGTCGTCTTCCCCGACCCGGCACCGGCGACGATGACCTGCGGGGCGAGGGGGGCGGTGATGCAGTCGATCTGCTCGGGCGTGAAGGGAATGCCGAGGAGCTCCTTGAGCTGCTCGGGGTCGCGGAGGTTCCTGTTCACGGGAAAAGGCTAAGCGGCCCCACTGACAGGCTGCGGGGCCGCTGGACGTATTCGCCGCCGCTTCCCCCGGGAGGTTTGGTCTCTGCGGGCCGTCCGTGGCTGTTCGCGCAGTTCCTCCCCCCGGGGGCGGGGGGGGGGGGGGGGGGGCCCGCGCCCCCCGCCCCCCCCCCCGCCGCCCCGCCGCCCGCCCCCCCCACG